>JBFJVP010000015.1:0-17230 GCA_041624075.1 Thermoplasmatota archaeon
CAGTTCGCCGTCGGTGATGCCGATGAACAACTCGTCGGCGCCCTCGATGGCGGCGTCCAGGAGGCTGCGGTGGCCGGCGTGAAAGGGGTCGAAGGTGCCCCCCATACAGACGCGCACGGGAGGCGGAATTGGCGCCAGATTAAGGAGCCGGCGTTCTGGCCGGGGGCCTTGGAGCGTGCCTAGGAGAGCAGATCGCCGCCGCCAAGGGAGAGGCAGCGGGGGCCGCCGGCGCAGGTGGCACTGCCAAGCACGCTGAGGGCGATCTGGTGGCCGTAGGCGGGCCCGGCGCCACTGATGGCTGCGTAGTAGCCGCCGGCGAAGTCGGAGCCGCTGACGGCAACCTTGCCGGTGGCGGGGCCGAGCACGCTGACGGCGGCGTACTTGCCGTGGGCGCTTCCAAGGACGCTGACTGCGGCGGAGCCTTTGGCGTCGTCGACCTGAACGTCGGGGCTAGCGCTGGTGCCGGGGGCCAGGAGGCTGGCCAGGAGGAGCAAGGTTGTCGCGGCGATGGTGGTGTGGTTCATGGTGGTTCCTCGTTGGGGTGGTGAAGGGAGCGGAAGTTGGGGGGCGAGGGGCTGATTGGGGGCAGCGGTTCTATGGTAGTTCGCCGCCGACGGCGATGCAACCGGAGCCGTAGCAGGTTGCGGTGCCCAGGAGGCTGATGGCGATGGTTTCGCCGTGGGCGTGGCCGGTTCCGCTGATGGCGTGGACGCCGCTGGCGCTTCCCAGGATGCTGAGGGCCGCCAGGTAGGCGTTGGACGCGTTGCCGGTTCCGCTGATGGCGATGCCGTCGTAGGCCCCGGCGTTACCGAACACGCTGAGGGCGAAGATGGTGCCCCGTGCGTCGTCCTGGATGGCGATGGGGTCGGCGGCAGCCGGGGTGATGCTCAGGATGGCCATGACGGCGGCTGCGCCGAGGGCGTGGAGGCGGCTGATCGATGGAGGTGACATAGAGCTCCCCAAATCACTGTACGATGCACAGGCTGGCACATGGCTAAAGTGGTGCCTAGATAATATTAACGTCACCAATCCAACCATTGCCGAACGGCCCGGCAACCAGCAACGCAACCCACCCAGAACCGACCCGAACCAGTACGCCGCCACGCCGCCCACCACCCGGGCTTCGCCAAACCACGGCAAGCCACCGGGCGAACCCTTCAAACCCGCCGCCCCGGTGGCCGCGCCAATGACCAGGCGGGTGGCTGTCATCGGCTGCGGCAACATGGGCAAGGCGATCGTGCAGGGAATCCTCAAGGCAGGCTGGACCGACACCAGCAACATCGTCGCCACCAACCCGGATCCCATCAAGGCCCGCGCGCTCGCCGACGAACTGGGCATCCCAACCAGCACCTCCAACCGCAACGCCGCCGCCGAAGCAGACATCGTCATCCTGGGCGTCAAGCCTCAACTCATCAAGGTCGCCCTCAAGGACCTGCGCGAAGCACTCCACGGCGGCCAACTCGTCATCAGCATCGCAGCCGGCATCTCCTCCCAGTTCATCGAATTCTACACCGGCGACGTACCCGTCATCCGCTCCATGCCCAACCTGTCCGTCACCGTCGGCATGGGCGCCACCGCCATCAGCGCCGGCAGCCACGCCAACGGCGAACACCTGGAAGTGGCACGCCAAGTCTTCGAATCCGTGGGCACCGTCGAAGTGGTCCCCGAATACCTCATGGACGCCGTCACCGGCCTCTCCGGCACCGGCCCCATGTACGTCTTCCAGCTACTGGAAGCCATGGCCGACGCCGGCGTCCAAGTTGGACTGGGCCGCGACGTAGCCACCCGCCTGGCCATGCAAACCGTTCGCGGCAGCGCCCGCCTGGCGCAGCTAAGCGGCCAGCACCCCGCAGCACTCAAGGACATGGTCACCAGCCCCGGCGGCACCGCCATCGCCGCACTCCACGTCCTGCAACGCAACGCCTTCCACGCCATCGTGATGGACGCAGTTGCCGCCGCCACCCGCCGCAGCCAAGAACTGGGCGAGTAGACCCAGCCACGCGCGAGCGGTAAGTTCAGATGGGGCATCCCAGTCGCCCACCCCGCGCCGACGTAGCATAGCGGTAGTGCAGCGGTCTTGTAAACCGCAGGTCGAGGGTTCAAATCCCTCCGTCGGCTCTTGACTGGCTACGGCGAGGACTTGGCCTTCGTCCACGACGCTGGCTTCACGCAGCTCGCCGAGGCGGCCGCGCGCATGGTGCTCGATGAAGTGCGGCCCCCAGGGCTTGCAGTCGATCTCGGCTGCGGCAGCGGAACCCTCCTGCGGCAGCTGATCGACGCCGGTTTCTCAGGGTACGGCGTGGACTTGTCGCCAGCCATGATCGAACTGGCACGACACCAGGTCCCAGAGGCCAGCCTCCACGTGGCGGACGCCCTGCAAGCCCCATTGCCGCCGTGCGACGTGGTCACGGCCGCGGGCGAGGTCTTCAACTACGCCTCCATTGACCGCCCACTGGCCGACCTAGGCCAGACCTTTGCCCACATCCACGCGGCGCTGCGTCCGGGGGGCGTGCTCTTGTTTGACGTGGCCACACCGGGCCGGGCGGCAGACGGACCCATCAAGGCACAACGATCAGGCCCGGGTTGGCGCGTTGAGGCCACCGCCACCGAGCACGACGGCGTGCTCACGCGCACCATCGATACCTGGCGAACCACCGGCGTGGAACGACACAGCCGGGAAGTCCACAGGCTCCGCCTCCTGGACCCGGAGTGGATCCTGCAAGCCCTGGCCCACGCAGGATTCGAGGCCCAATGGCTGGCCGGCTACGACGACTACGGCTTCCAGAACGGATGGGACGGCTTCCTGGCCCGCCACGCTACGCCTTCGTAGAACTCTTATAGGTGACCAGGGTCGGCGGACTGCGCAGGGCCCCCGGGCCGTGCTTGACCCGCCGCCGCTGTGGCTTAGAGGTATAGCGGCTCCTTGGTAAGGAGCAGGTCGCGTGTTCAAATCACGCCAGCGGCTCTTCTCTTCCCCTGTTTTACTCCGTCATGCCGTGCAGCGTGGCGTTTGTCCGACGAGCGATAGCGTCCGCTGCCCGTGTGGCAGAAAGCCGGCGGTTGCCGGCTGCGGACGGTCGACCCGGTCTAAACGAAGTCGATGACGAGGGCCACGCCAGGCGTCGCGTAGTAGTACGCAAACAGCCAAGCGGTGCCTTCTGGAACCGTGCCTTCACACGAGCCGCTGCTGCCGTTGGCCTCCCCAGTCACTGCAAAGTCAGCGTCCGTGAAGACACAATCCGAGTCCCCGGCGAATCCACTGGCGCCGCCAGGGCCCGCGCCTTGATCCGTGGTACTGGTCAACGCCATTCCCCAGTAGCGCTCGTCCAGGGGGACCCAGAAGCCATCGATGGGGTCCGCGTCGGGGCCTTCGATGAAGCTGATGCAGTTGAGTCCCAGACCTGCGGCGCTGTCAACGATGCCGATGAAGTCGCCGGCACAGCCCGCCGCCTCACCAAACTCGTAGTGGACCACATCCGGCGCACCGGCGCCTGCGGGAACCATGACGGTGATGTTCAGCTTCTCCGTCAGGGCTTCGCCGTCCTCGAACTGGACGGTGAAGTTGGCGCTGAAGTTGCCACCCACCTGGTACGTGTAGTTCACCTCGGCAGGCAGGTCTTCGGCGACGCCGGACCGGTTGCCGCCATCACCAAACAGCAGCTTCCATGTCTCGTTGCCGGTCAAGCCTTCAACAGACAGGCTGAACGTCACGTTGAGCGGAACCTCCCCCGAGGTGACGTTGGCGGCGAGGTTGAGGACGCGAGGCACCGGGGTGGTGTTGCCTTCAGGCGTGGCCGGCGAGTCATTGGTTTGGTTCGTCTGGCCCGCGCCCGCGCCGGTGTGTTCGTCTCCGCCGGCATCCGGCTCCTCCGGCGATGAATCGGTACAACCAGCGAGTGCAACGGCCAAGACGAACAGGGCCGCAAGAGTACGGTGGGCGGTATTGTGGCTCATTGTGCGTCGACCGGTAGTCGTTGCTTAACTCCTTTGTGGAGTGCGCCAACGACGCTATCCGGGCGCTGTTACTCTAGGACAACAGGCATCCACCGAAGGCGGCGTCCTGAAGGCTTTTACCTCTGTCGCGGCTCCTGGCATCTAGATGGTCGCGACGGTCGATGAACTCATGCAGGTGGTGCGCCTGAACCCCTACATCGACGGTGTGGGCTACTTCATTGAGGTCACCACCATGCGTCCCGTGGACGCGACGGGTTTGAAGCGCCTCAATGAGCGCATGCGCCGGGATTTCAGCCCACGTGGACAAGTGAGCCTGGAGGGCGACATGATCCTCGGCTTCGACTTCCACGACCACATCCCTACCCAGGGCGAAGACGCGGAGTACGACCTTGAAGCTCTGCGTTCCATGCTGCACTACGTGGAGTTGAACTTCGGAATCGACCACTTGTGCATGGAGTTCCAGTTCGACTTGGCCAGCGCCCGCGAGGCCCAGATCCAGGTCGACGAGTTGCTGCAACCGTAGGGCCATCCCGGCATAGGACCCGGCTGGCGGATGGGCCGCAGGTCGGTCCAAGCGAGTCTAGCTGACGGCGCCAACCAACAGGTTGACGATCAATCCGACGAACACCCAGATCACCCAGGCGGCTACGCCCACGATGGCGCCCTTGGCCCACTGGGTCTTGTAGAACGATGCGGCAACCAGTGCCCAAGCAGTCAATGCCAGTACGACCTTGACGGCGCCGGGCCAGCCCAGTTCGTCCGAACCGATGGCAACCACGAAGGCCAGCAGCCCGCCGACCACGGTGACCATCAGTGCTTGGCTGAAGCGGGACCGGTCGAGGACGATGCTGGCTGCCCAGTGAACGGAAAGCGCAATGAGTAGCAGGCCGACGATAAGGCGGAGAAATTCGGCCTGGAGGTGTTCGGACACAGCCGGGCAGCCGTTGCCTCAGGCATAACGGTTTTCGATTGGAAGGCGTGGCCGACGACGTGGCAGGGGTAACGAGTCCGGACGGCGGCGAGGCCGCAGGCGGCTCTGCTCCTGTTGCAGGTGACTTGGAGGCGCTGCGAGAGCGCGTGGGGCGATTGCCCCGCACGCCAGGCGTGTACCTGTGGAAGGACCCCTCGGGTGAAGTGTTGTACGTCGGCAAGGCGAACGACCTGAGGGCACGGGTGCGCAACTACTTGGCCCTGGATCAGGGCGCCAAGAACGCGGCCATGGTGGAGCACGCGGCGGATGTGGATTACATCGCGGTGCGCAACCAGAAGGAGGCGTTGATGCTGGAGCAGACGCTCATCAAGCGTCACAAGCCCCGTTACAACGTGCGCCTGACCGATGGCAAGCAGTACCCATACCTCAAGCTCACCGCCGGGCCGTGGCCTCGGCTCGTCAAGACCCACCGTTTCGTCGACGATGGCGGCACGTATTTCGGGCCTTTTCCCGACGGGTACGGAGCGTTCCACGTCCGCACGGTGCTCAACGACTTGGTGCCCCTGCGCCGGTGTCGCACCCTGCCGAAGCAGAAGTGTCTGTACTACGACTTGGGCAAGTGCGTGGCGCCCTGCATCGACGCCTGCACGCAGCAGGAGTACGCCGAACTCATTGCTGAGGTGAAGGCGCTCTTGGGCGGCCGGGCCGATCACATCCTGCGCCGGTTGAAGTCGGAGTTGGAGCAAGCGGCAGCAGAGCACCGCTTCGAGGACGCGGCCCGCATCCGGGATCAATTGCAGGGCCTGGAGGGTGTCCTGGAGCGCCAACACGTGTTCTCCAACACCTTGGAGGACCGGGACGTGGCAGGCATCGCGTGCCGGGGCGACCACGCCGTGGTGTCGATCCTGCACCAGCGCGGCGGCCGCATCGTGGGCCAGAGCCCATTCAGCCTGTCGGGTGCCGCGGGCGAGCCAGACGCCGAGGTGTTGGCAGATTTCCTGCGGGGCCATTACGCCAATCAGCCGGCGATTCCCCGCCACGTCGCCATTCCATTTGCCCAGCAGGCGCCTGGCCTGGAGGAGGATTTACGCCTGCTGGCGGGCCACGCCGTCACGGTGGAGGCGCCACAGCGGGGCGACAAGTTGCGCTGGATCGAGGTGGCCCGCACCAACGCCGAGTTGCGCTTGGAGGAAGACATCCTGAAACAGAGTCGCCGCGGGATGGGGGCCGTCGAGGCGCTGCAAAACGTCTTGGGGCTTGCCGACGCCCCGCGCGTCATCGAGGGCTTCGACATTAGCCACCACGCAGGCGGCCACACCCGGGCTGCCATGGTTCGCTTCGTGGACGGCGAGAGCGACAAGGCGGGTTACCGGATCTTTGGCATGAAAAGCGTCGGTGACAACGCGGTGGCGGCGGGAACGGCCGTGGCGCGGGGCTCGGGCCGGGAGGTTGACGACTTTCGCTCCATGGAGGAGGCCGTGGGCCGCCGGCTCCGGGGCCTGCTGGAACGGGACGAGCCGTTGCCGGATCTGATCGTTATCGATGGCGGCCGGGGTCAGCTTGACGCTGCCCGCAGGGCTGCCACGGCCGCGGGCGCACCCGACGTGCCGCTGGTGTCGATTGCCAAGAAGGAGGAGGAACTGTACCTCCCCAAGCGCTTGCTGCCCGTCAAGCTGCCCCGAAGCGACCCCGGCCTGCAACTGGTGCAGCGGGTGCGCGACGAGGCGCACCGGTTCGGCATCACCCAAGTGCGCCGCAAGGCCACCGCCAGCGCCGCCGCCGGGCCCCTGGAACGGGTCAAGGGCATTGGACCCAAGCGCCGCGCCGAGTTGGTCAAGCTCTTCGGTGGTCTGGAAGGGTTACGGCAAGCGTCCGTCGACGACCTCATCCGCGTGCCTGGCGTCACACGGCCGGTGGCCGAGCGGATCGTTGCCGCACTGGAAGCCTGAGAGCGGGCGACAGCCAAATGGCCCACGGCCGGGGTTGCTGCTGACTGCTGGGGCAACCTGCACCTCCTGGTCGAAGGCGCCCTGGCGCCGGTTCACAACGGCTGGCTGTAGGCTCTGCCACCCAAGGCGATCGGCCACGTGGTTTTTGATCCGGGCTCCGGCAACGTGTTGCACCAGCAAGCCTTGACAGCGACGCCGTTTGCCTGCACTGACGACATCGGCTGCGTCTCCTGGGGCGCGGGTGCCGACGACGGCTAGATGGCGTGGATCGAGGCTGGCGAATTGCGGCTGAGCCGTGTTGTTGACGCCTTGTGGCCTGAAGGCTTGCGCGCCCGCAAAGGCCAACCAATGTACTAATCGGATTATATGGCGCGGTGCATTGTTCCGTCGCAGGAGCAGGCCCATGTCCTTTCATTCCATCCTCCCAGTCTTGGCCATGGTGGCACTGGCTCTGATCGCTGGCGCCACCGTACCCTTGGCAGCCGCAGCAGGCGATCCGAAGCCCGACGGACCGCCCCCCCGCCGGACTGCTTCATCAGTAACGCTCTCGTGTGTATGATCTACAAATCCGAGTGCGAAGCCTCCAAGCAAGGGGACGTTGACTCATGCAAGAAGGCAGGCAGCGTGATGTCGTGCCTGCCGGACTGGACGCAGGGTGGCTCGTTCCAGGAGTGGAAGCTGACCTCAGAAGACCGGAACTCCGTCACGATCTATGTTATTCCTCCGGTCGAAGAGCCATCGACCCCTGGCTTCTACCAGAACGTCGTCGCTGTAACGGTTTTTGACCCCCAGAGTTGCTGATGATCATGCGCCTACTCGCACTTACCCTGGCGCTGCTAATGACAAGCGGCTGCATGGATGACCAGCTTTCATCTCAACAGCATCAGCAGCCCCCTGAAAACCAACACCCCCGCGCAGCCGACGGCCCGGATTGGGACTCAGAATCGCTTGAGGCCGCTGGCCGTGACCAGCAATGGTCCGATTGCACATACATGTGGCTCAAATTTACGTGGCCTGGCCCCACAAACCCCCGAGGACCCCCGGCCAACTGGACGCAACCAACCTTTGCACTCCAGACAAACACCTACTACGCATACTATGAGTGCGAGCGCTTCTCCTGGATGGACTTCGAACGACCCATCAAGATACTCTGGGAATTGAACGGAAACCTCGTTGCCGACAACAACTGCACGACGGGCGACAACTTCCCCGCAAGCCTCGTCGAAGCCGTGTACCTCGACGACGCGGAAATCGCGGACGCCTGGAAGGATCAATACGAACTGCCCACACAAATCGCTACCATGAGCCTAACCACCCAGCTATCGAGCAAGCCCATGGAAGCACGACTGGAATGGCGAGTGGCCGACTACCCGCCCTCGGTAGGCACTTACAGGTTCGGCGGCGATTTAGTGCGGGACGCCCCGCATTCAGCTTATATCGTCTGGGAGCGAGGCGACGGCATCAATGTCCTCGAGCAAGCCCACCAGACGTCATCCTATTCGCCTGCAACGCCCACAGCGACAGCGGACGTGAATGCTCCAATGATGGTGGATGGTACGATCGCCGATGCACCAGTTGTACGGGCTGGCTTCAACCCGCAAACCACCGTAACAGCCACGCTGACGGAATACAAGGACAAACTATGCGAAGAACCCTACTGATTGCCGTGTTGTTGGTACCCGCACTCGGCGCCACGGGGGCCCTGGAATTCGCGGGAATCGCGCATCGTGGGGGCTACGGCGCTGGATTTGTTCTTCAACGGAACCGCCCGCCTGCCCCTGGCCAGCGGGGCGGTCTGCCTTGGCTGTTCCCGCGCGGCCCACGACACCCTTCGACGCGCCGGTGACCTCGCACTGCTTGACGTCCGTGGTAGCCCTGAATCAGGCAGGCTCACCGCCACGGTCTCAGGCCAACGATCGTTCGATGGCAGTTTTAACCAGTCGCGCCGGTAGGCCGGCGTGCGGCTTGCATGGTTGGTCGTCGCGATTCTGGCCTCCGGCTGCCTCCAGGCCCCTTCGTCGCCTAGCACCGACGCCGGGCCAGAACCCAATACCCCCGACACACCCAACATCAGCTACTCGTACGCGTGCCCTCCAGGTGGCGCCGGCGACCCATGCCATGTGGCCTTCGCGAGTCCAGGGCAGCTGCTTGGTGAACCCCGCATCGCCGTCGACCCCTACAACGCGAACCGGATTGCCTTGACAGCATCCGCCCAGTTTACGTTCCAGCCCGTGCAGGACCCACCAGCGGTCAACACGCGCCAATCCGTGCTTTACGTAACCAACGACGGCGGCCAGAACTGGCTGGGCCCCATTTCCTACCCGGACATCCGGCTGGACTCCGGGTTGCTCTTTCCGCCGGACAACGACTTGACGACGGTCAACTACGCCCCAAGCGTCCTCTACCAGGGCGAACGGATTCACTGGTTCTCCCACGTCACGCAGACGGAGTACTTCGTTGGCGACCTCTACCACATTTCCTCCGACGACGACGGCCAGACCTGGAGCACGCCCCACTTCGTGACCGCCGCGACATCATTTCCGGAAAGCGCCGACATCGTCGCCGCCGACGGCTTTCTGGCAGTGCCCATCACGCCCCCCGGCAGCGAGGCACACGGCCTGGCCTTGAGCGCCGATGGCGGGCGAACCTGGTCGGAGCGCGTCACCGATCCCGTGGAGTTGGATTGCCAATCGGCAGGAGCGGTGGCCGCAGGCGGCCGCCTTGGCTCGGTCTGCGGCTTGTCCGACCGGGAGGGCCTTTTGATCGGCATGGACCGCGTCAGCCCTGGTTTCGTGGTTTCGTTTCTGGAGCCCAGGGCCGCCAAACCGGCGGCCGGCGAGGGGCCGCGTGCGCCCGACGACCCATCGGTGCAGGGCCCGCCCAGCGCGATGGGCCCGAACCAGGAAGTGAGCTTGCCGCACGCCTGCGTGCCCTCGGCCGCCCCTTTGGGGGACCAAGGCCTCGTGGTTGCGGCAACCGGCTGTATGGGTCCCCCACCGGGCCAGGACGTCACGATCCTCAGCTTAGTCACATCTGACGACGGGGAAAACTGGACGGAGCCGATGGATCTCGTGGCAGACATCGGCTTCGTACAAGACTGGGGCAAGTTGGATGTGCCCGGCATGGCCTCCGACCCGTTTGGTCGCATCCACATGGTCGTTGAGGGTGCGATGGTGCCGTACATGCACGGCTTGCTGGACCCGGTGGCGCCCAAAGGAGTCGGGCACGTCATTTTTGATCCCGTGACGCGACAGGTGATCCTGGCGCAGGCCCTCGGCACGTTGCCTTTCGCCAGCATGGAGGATTTGGGCCACATTGCCTGGGCCCCGGACGGCGCCTGGCTAGCATGGGTCGATCAAGGCGTCTTGCACCTCACCCGCGTTATCACGCGTTGATCAACGCGCCAGCCAAAAGATCCAAGCTCGGGGTGGGAGGCCACTACGCCTCGGTCGCCGCCTCAATGAAGCGATGCTCAATGCCGAACCGCTGGGCACACCACTCGCCGAGGCGGATGATGCCAAGGCGCTCGGTCAGGTAGTGGCCGCCGGCGATGAAGTGGATGCCCGCTTCCTTGCAGAGGTGGTAGACGGATTCGCGCACTTCGCCGGTGACGAAGGCGTCCAGGCCGTCCTCGATGGCGCCTTGGACGTCGTAGGCGCCGCCGCCGCTGACGAAGCCGATTCGCTGGATCTCCGGGGGTCCGAAGTTCCAGGCCTGAAACGGGCCGGTCGAAACGGTGCAGCCGTGCCGGAGGCCCTGCTCGATGTGCCGGGTCCAGGCCTGCGCCTCCACGGCTTCGGGGCGTTGGCCGACCAGACCGATGGCGGCGCCGCGGTGGGGGAAGCCCGGTTGAGTGGTTGTGCAGCCGGCGATTTCGGCAAGCGCGGCGTTGTTGCCTATGTGAGGGTGGGCGTCCAGGGGCAGGTGGTAGCTGATGAGGGCCAAGTCGGCTCCCAGTGCAGTGGCCAACCGGCGCCGGTGGACTCCTTGAAGGGATTGGATGCCGCCCCATAGCAGCCCGTGGTGTGTCACCAAGGCGTCTGCACCCCAGCCGATGGCGGCGTCGATGGTTTGCTGATTGGCGCTGACGGCCGTTGCCAGTCGCGTGATTTCCGTTCGCCCCTCGACTTGCAGGCCATTGACTTGGCCGTCGTTGAAGCGCCCCGGCTCGAGCAGGTCATCCAGGGCCGCGATCAGTTCCGGCGTGGCGACCATCTAGGCTCCGGCCAGGGCCGTGACATCCAATTCCAGGACGGTCGTGGCGGCCACGAGGTCGAAGTGAACGAGCAGGTCGGGGTGGATTTCCCCGAAGTGGCCAAGTTTGGCCCCTCCGCTCACGATTTCGCCTTGACGGCCGGCGATAAAACCTGGCTCATTGGCGGGCGCAAGCGTGGCGTCCAGCTCGAGATCTCGAATCAGGGCTTCGGCGAGTCCCTTGGCGTCGCTGAAGCCGGCGCGCGCCGAGGCCTCAACGATTGCCAGGTGGAGGCGGTTGTGGTGAGCCTCGTCAACGACGTAGCCGACTTCGAAGAGGCGGTGGGGCAGCGGCCGGTGGCGGTTGGCTGCCAGGACGCGCAGGAGACTGGGTGCCAGGCGCGTGCGGAGAATGGTTTGCTCCTCTAGCACGGGGTTGGCAACGGCAACGGCTTGCTGGGCTGATGCCCCCCAGGCCTCCCATTGGTCCGCCGGGTTGCTGAGCGTCAGGGTGCGCGCTTCGTTCCAGCCGTGGCCGATCATCAGCGCACGGATGCGGTCCTCAAGGCTCTGGTGGGCCAGCGGCGCACCGAACGTGGTCGTCGTGGGCAGAGTGCCGGGGAAGCGTTCGAAGCCGTAGCCAATGGCGACATCCTCAACCAAGTCGACATCGTGGAGGATGTCGAAGCGCCAGGCCGGCGTGTGGACCAGCACCTGGGTGTCGTAGTCTTCGGCGCCGTGGCCCATGCGGCGCAAGCACTCAGCCACGTCGGCTCCGCTCAGTTCGATGCCCAGTTGCTGATGCGTGTACTCCACGGAGAGGGTGCGCTCGGCGGGTCGCAGGTCGGGGCAGGTCCACGTTCCGCTTGCGTCGTGAACCTTGACGGCTTCGATGGTGCCACCGCGCTCGGCAAAGCCCGAGGCTAACAGGGCGATGGTGCGCCGGACGGATTCTGCGTCGGTGCCGGTCACGTCGATCAGCACGTCCTGGGTCTGAGCGGTCAGCGAAGTTTTGGCGGCGTTGATGACTGGTGGCAGACTGATGACGTCCCCGTCGCCGTCGAGGAAGACGGGGTACAAGCCGTGGGGGAGCAGGTGGGCATATTCACGGCCCTTGGGGTGCTCCTCCATGATCTGCTGGGGCGTCATTTCACGCACCTCCTGCAAGGGCACGAAGGGCTGTTCGTCGGGTCCGACGCATGTGTACGTGAAGGGGCCCTTGAGTCCCGCCGCATCGTGCACACCGATGGCGATCTTGCGGCGCTTGCGGCCCGGCGCCAGGGTCAACTTCTCCTGGGCGTCCACCACCGCCTTCAGGTAGGCCTCATCGAAGGCGACGCCCCGGACGAAACACAAGCCAGCAAAGGGTCGCACGCTGGCCACGGAGGCATCAACGCGCAACTCGGTGGTCGCCGGCTTGACATCGTAACCGGGCAAGCCACCTTGCCCGCCAAGAAACGCCCGCATGGCACGACCGGTGCCCTCCAGCGTTAGCAGATCTGGCCGGTCCGGGAACCACTCGATCGTGATGGCCTCGCCGTCAACGCCGTCCAGATCGCCGCCAAGCATTGGCATCCGCTGGCTCAGTTCATCCATCGGTACGTCTCGACCGATCAATCGGCACAGATCCGGGCGCTGGAAGGTCACCACGGGCATGGGCGGCGCGCACGCCGGGGCCCTAGATAAGAAACGGGGACCGCGACACCTTCGTGCCGCTGGGAAAAAACGATGTCGGCCAGCCTGCGTGGCCCCCTTTCACATCCAGCCCCCGATTCATGGCTGGGCCGCACGACCCCCATAGTTTGATCGCGACCCCGCACGGGAAGGCCTTTTGTTCCGCAGCTTGAAACGCCGCAGCCAGCAAGCTGACCGACAATCGTCCACTAACCGTATCGCGGCACCGGTAGGTAACTGCTTCGCAACCGGGGGTGGCCCCAAACCAACCGGCCGGTCCAGGCCCGCAACCCTGATACAAGGCCACTGCCCGCCTGCTGCGGGCGGTGAAAGCACTTAAAATCGCCTGGAGTGGCGCGTTCGTGTCCCAGTGGAGTGGGTTCTACAAGCGCAGCCTCACTGCCCGGGTCGATCAATTGGCCCAGGCGTGCGGCTTGGACGCCGACGCAGTGAAAGCCTTGCAGCGCGAGGGGCCCCTGCCCTTGGGCGTCGCTGACCAGTTCATCGAGAACGTCGTTGGAACTTTTCCCCTGCCACTGGGCCTTTGTTTGAACCTAATTGTTGATGGCCAGCCCACCGTGGCCCCCATGGCCGTCGAGGAGTCCAGTGTGGTGGCAGCAGCCAGCAACGCGGCCAAAATGGCGGCGGCCGGCGGCGGATTCCACACTCTCGTCCACGACCCCATTACCATCGGACAAGTTGAACTGCGGGACGTGCAAGACCCCTTGGAGGCCTGCGACCTGGCACGGAGCCTGGCCCATGAGTGGACCCAGTGGCTCAACGAGTCCATTCCCGCCATGGTCGCTCGCGGAGGCGGCGTGCGCGGCGTGGAACCCCGCGCCGTCGGTGGCAGCCGGGTCGTCCTGCACATCCATGTCGATTGCCGAGACGCCATGGGCGCTAACTTGGTCAACGGACTCTGTGAACGGCTGGGTCCCCGCGCGGCCAAAGACTTGGGGGGACGGTTGGGGCTCCGCATCCTCAGCAACCTGGCAGACCAGCGCCTGGCATCCGCTCGTTGCACCATTCCTGCCAGCGTCATCGGACCCGAGCTGGCCCAAGCCATCGTGGAAGCCAACGACTTCGGCCGCCTGGACCCCTACCGCGCCGCCACCCACAACAAGGGCATCCTCAACGGCATCGACCCACTGGTGATCGCCACCGGCAACGACTGGCGCGCCATCGAAGCGGGCGCCCACGCCTACGCGGCCCGCGACGGCGCGTACCGGGCCCTGACAACATGGGAGCTCGACCCGGAGGGCCAATTGACCGGCGAACTGGTGATGCCCATGAGCCTGGGGGTGGTCGGAGGCGTCACCAAGGTCCACCCCGTGGCGCGCATCGCCCACCAGATCCTCGGCAACCCGGATGCCCGCCGGTTGGCGGCCATCGCCGTTTCCGTCGGCCTGGCCCAAAACTTGGCGGCCCTTCGAGCCCTGGCCGGCGAAGGCATCCAGCGCGGCCACATGGAACTCCACGCACGCAACCTGGCCCTGGCCACAGGTTTGGCCCACGGCGACGCCGAAGCCGTGGCCCGGCAAATGGTCGAGGAGCGCAACGTCAGCGCCACGCGGGCACGGGAACTGGCCGCCGCCCTCAAGACCCCTCACGGGCCAGGGGATCAG
Organism: Thermoplasmatota archaeon; assembly: GCA_041624075.1. Classification (GTDB taxonomy): domain Archaea; phylum Thermoplasmatota; class E2; order JACPAO01; family JAHFTW01; genus JBFJVP01. The sequence continues at coordinate 14,328 of JBFJVP010000015.1, forward strand.
TAAAACGACGTAACCGGAAGGATTATGCCCTGCATTTCCACTGGAAACATTGGATGCACCGACTTGCCCGCCTGCTGCGCGACAAGGTGCGCATGATGCGCGACGACGCCCTTGCGGTAGCCCACGTCGTCGAGGAAGCCTTCCGCGGAGAGGATGAATTGAACGACGAGTTCCTCGATTCGGAACTGCGATCCATGTTCTACCAGCTCCAGGACGAAGGCGTCATGGACATCCGCCGCACCGAGTACAAGCTCGACGGCCGCGACCGCCGCGCCTACTTCTGGCGGCTGCGCGAGGACGAAGTTGTCCCCATGCGCGGCCACGGCGTGCTGCCCCGCGACCACACCTCCCGCATCTACCACCGCCTGGAGGACCAGGCATGGGCACGCCGGCGACCCTTTGACGACCACTTGGTCGACGAGTCGGACCACCGGGGCCCCCGCGGCCCCGCCTGAGGCTGTTCACGCCCGTCGATTCAGTTGAATCCACCGGGCGGGCGGTTTTGCAGCCGGAACTCGTTGAGGTCCTTCTTGATCCGGGCCACCCGCTTGCGGCGCTCCGCGTCCCGCCTGGCCCCCCGAAGTAGCGCCTTCCACGACACCACCGTCAAGGCGATGCTGAAGACGCTTGCCAGCACCAGGAACAGGATCTCGCCCGCAGCCAGCGCTTCCCCCTGGGGCGGGAACAGGATCTGATACGGGGCCGTGATCTCAGCCGGCCGCCGGTACCCTGTGAGCACCAGCAGCGTATACGGTACCGTCACCAAGGCCGTGATGAGGCCAAAGACAACCACACCGACGTACGCGCGGCTGGGAATCGCCACACCCATTCGTGACCCAGGGGGATAAGAATGGTTTCGGTTGGGCCCAAAGGACCCCGCCGGGGGATCATGACTCAACACCCGAAGAGCGCGAGCCGGCGTCCCGCCGGATTTGCGCCCAGCCCCACCAGGGCCCGATCCAGCGCCCAGCCGAGCCACCCCGAGCCGGTTAACTGGGGAGTCTTGCTCGCCGGCGCATGGCGAACCAGTTGTTTGGCACCAACGGCGTGCGGGGCCTGGTAGGCGACACGATGACTCCCGAGCTGGCCCTGCGCCTTGGACGCGCGGTCGGATCCTGGCTGGCCCCCGGCGACAAGCTGGCCATCGGAACGGATGCCCGGCAGAGCCGCGACATGCTCAAGGCCGCCTTCTGCGCGGGCGTCAACAGCACCGGCGTCGACACCGTCGACCTGGGTGTTCTGGCCAGTCCCGGCATCCAACTCTACGTGCGCGACCAGGGATTTGCGGCGGGTGCCATCATCACGGCGAGCCACAACCCTCCGGAATGGAATGGCATCAAGCTGATTGCACCCGATGGAACCGAGACCAGTGAGGACGAGGAGGCTGCCGTCGAGAAGCTGTACTTCAACCAGAAGTTCCGTGTGGCGGCGTGGGATCAGGTGGGCGCCGGCGCCACGGCTGACGACGCGGCGGACTACTATGTCAACGCGGTGCTCTCCCAAGTGGACGTGGAAGCCATCCGCTCCGCCAAATTGAAGGTGGTCCTGGACCCCGGAGGCGGCGCGGGTTGTGTTACGGCGCCGCGGCTCATGGAGGCCCTCGGCGTCGAGATGGTTCCCCTCAGTTGCCAGTTGGACGGCGCGTTCAGCGACCGACCCAGTGAACCGACGCCAGCCAACAGCGCCGCCTGCATCGAGGCGGTGCGTGAGCACAAGGCCCACATCGGTATCCTTCAGGACGGCGACGCGGACCGCGCCGTCTTCATTGACGAGCAAGGCGGCTACGTCTGGGGCGACACCACCCTTGCCCTCGGGTGCCTGTATGAATTGAAGCGCCACCCCGAGGGAAGCATCGTGTGCACGGCAGTCAGCAGCAGTTCGTGCGTCGCGGACGCTGTCGAGATGGGTGGCGGGGAACTGAAGTGGACGGTCGTTGGCAGCCCGGTCGTGGCACGGGAAATGATTCGGCTACGCGCCGTCTTTGGCGGCGAGGACAACGGCGGGCTGATGTTCACCCGCCACCAGGTTTGCCGCGATGGACTGATGGCCATGGCCTTCATGCTGGAGTTGCTGGCCACCACGGGCAAGCCGTTTAGCGAGTTGACCAGCGAGATTCCCCGCTATGCCCTGGTCAAGGACAAGGTCCCGGTGGCTGAGGGCGAGAAGAAGGCCTTGCTGGCCGTCCTGCAAGACGTGGCACCCAAACAACCGGGCGTGCGCGAAGTCGACGGCCGCGACGGCGTCAAGTGCTACACGGACGAAGGCTGGGTCCTGGTGCGGCCGTCTGGAACGGAGCCGATCTACCGCATCCAGGCCGAGGCCAAGACGGAGCCCGAGGCGCAGGCATTGGTGGACCGATTCAAGGGCATCTTGGCCGAGTTGCGCGCCCCTGCCAGTTGAGCGCTGCTACGACAAGTCAACCAGCGATTGGTCAAAGGCCGGGTCGGCCATGACCCTCCACACGATGTCGCCGACGGTGCCCAGCATCGCGGGAGACAACTTGTCCAAGGTATCCTCCGTGGTGTGCCAGTACGGCGGAAACCCGCGAGCCGTGGGGCCCCGGGCGAAGTCGATGAGATCCACGGCGGGAATGCCCGCCTCCAGGAACGGAACGTGGTCATCGAGCACGCTGTGCTGCTTGTCGAGGAAGTTGTCCGGCGCGTACGCCTTGCCGTAGTGCCAGAGAAGATCCACGAGTTCCGGGTCCGCTTGCACGCTGCGGGACTCCCGCATGAACCGGGCGGCGGGATCGCCGACCATGTCCAGCAAAAGGAACCGATCCACGTCACCGGGCTCAAGCTGGGCAACGAAGGTCACCGAGCCGGCCAGGGGGTGGCAGTCCTCGAATCCGTCCTCGGCGTCGAAGAACACGACGCCGATGTCAAACGGCACGACGATGTGCC
>JBFJVP010000016.1:0-16836 GCA_041624075.1 Thermoplasmatota archaeon
GCCAGGCGGACGGCAGTCGTGGTGAAGCGTACGTGTTCACCACCAGCGACGGCGGTTCCAGTTGGACTGAGCAACAGATTCTGACCGCCAGCGACTCGGACCCTGGCGATGAATTTGGAACCAGTGTGGACGTCTACGGAGACAAGATCCTGATCGGCGCCGATGGGGACGATGAGGCTGCCGACGCCGGCGGCGCGGCTTACGTATTCACGACGGCCGACAGCGGAGCCACCTGGACCCAGGACGCCAAACTGACAGCCGCCGACGCCGCCGTCGGTGACCTGTTTGGTTCCGGCGTGGCCGTCCATGACAACTTGGCCGCCGTTGGCGCCCGTGGCTCGGACGAGGCCGGAACCAACAGCGGCGACGCCTATGCGTTCAAGTTCGTCGCTGGCGGCACGGATCTCGCCACCTACCTCATCGTCACGCAACTGGATTACGACGGCGTCGCGCTGACGCTTCCCGGGGACGTGGATGGCGATGGTCGCGCCAACACGCTGGCTGATCTCAACGACAACGGCGCATTCACCGCCCAAACGACTCCCGGGACGGCGGGAAAGGTGCTCGCCATGACGGTGCAATTCGACAGCTCGGCCAGCAATGACGTTCAAGGGCAGTCCGAGGATCTCACGTTGAGATTCCTTCTGCGGCAAAACGGCGCACCCTCGCTTTGACGATGATGCAGGCACTTTCCCCATTCTCTCCTGAAGGTTGGTTGGATCATGAAAGCAAGAATCATTGCCCCGGTACTGGCCATCGCCATTCTGACCGGCGGGACGGCCTTTGGAACCTTCGCGTTCTTTGCCGACACGGAAACCAGCACAGCGAACATCTTCACGAGTGGTACACTTGATTTGAAGACGGATGATTTGGATGGGGTGACGGCTACGATTGCTGATTCGAGCTTTGTTCCGGGTGACACGGCTACTGGTTCGGTGACATTGAAGCGCATTGGTTCGATTACCGCTGCGGATCTTGATTTCACGGCCGAGATGGCTGTGACGGATGATGCTTCTGCTGGTGATGGCACGTGTGCCGAGTCGGATGCCATGGACAAGTGGATCAAGGTGACCGCGTTGACGTACGACGGTACGGACTTGTTGGCGAGCGTCACCGACGCAGACGGTGATGGTCGCAAGAGCCTTGACGACTTGGAGGCCCACGGTGCCTTCACCGACCAAGCCGATCCCGGGACCGCCGGCAAGGTTCTGCAAATCAACGTCGAATACGATACCGGTGCCCCCAATTGCAACATGGCCGACAGCGTGGACATGACGCTCACGTTCCTGTTGTCACAGGTTGACGCCGACGACCTCGGCGCCGCTGGCGGTGCGGGCGGAATCACGCAGGATTCGCTGGTTGTGATGTCCGGAACTTTCCCGACCGTCAGGTACGAATCGGCAGCGGTGTGGGCTGACGGTGTTGCCTACATCTTCGGTGGCTACTCGGCGGGCAACAACAGGGAACAGGAAATCGTGAAGTACGATCCCGCCACCGATTCAACGACCTTGATGTCTGCTCAGCTTCCAATTGGCCTGAAGGCTGCCAGTGCGGTTTGGGATGGTACGCATGCTTACATCTTCGGGGGATGGGGCTTTGATGGCGGAAATCAGGCGGCCCGCGACGAGATTTACCGTTACGATCCAGCTACGGACACGATCACGACCATGGGGGCGACGCTTCCCACCACGTTGTACTATTCTGCGGCGGTGTGGTCCGGAAGCCACGCCTACCTCTTTGGCGGCTTTGGAAGCCCATCGGCGGTTCTCAAGTACGATCCCGGCACGGACTCGATTTCGCAGGTAGCGAGTCTACCTGCCGGCCGAACCCAACACGCTGCTGCCTGGGATGGCACGTACGCCTACATCGTGGCGGGCAAGACTGGTTCTACGACCGGCAGCATTCTGCGCTTTGACCCAGCCACGGATACGGTCGATACCATGTCCGCCACCTTCACGCCCCGGTACAACATGCCAGCCATTTGGGACGGCGCGCATGTCTATGTGTTTGGCGGCTATGATGGCGTCAACAGCATTGAGCGCTGGGACCCCAGTACGGATTCAGTCGACACCATGACATCGGATGTCACGGGCGGCGTTCCCGCTCGCCGTATGCCGGCGATTTGGGCAGATGATGCCGTGTACATGTTTGGTGGCGTGAGTTCCGGCAACGGCTTCGTGAACAAGATTTCCAAGTACACATAGTGGGATTTCGGCTGCTTGGGTGATCTGGTCCAGGAGCCCAGGCGCCGGCACGCCTTCCTTTTCCTTCTTCGCGTAGCCATTTTCCATCTGTTGGCCCGTGAGCCTTTGGTCTCTTGCCCGGATGGTCGTGCTTCTGGAGCGCGAGCATGAACGTGCGGCCCACGCGTCTACGCCGCTGGCTCAACGGAATCCTCGAGCAAACTCTTGGTGTGGGCGCTTGATGCTTCCGACGGCAGCCAAGTCTGGGTGGATGACTTCGACAGCGGCGGCAACCTCTACGGCAGCGGCATGGAGGTCACGGTTTCACCGGACAATTCGAAGGTATTCATTGCAGGTAGTTGGTACAATGGTGCTGGTGCCATGGCAGAGGATCAGCTCGTCGCTGCCTACGATACTGCCAGCGGCAACCAGCTTTGGGTGAAGTTTGTGGATGGCGGCTCGTCCCAATCAGATAGCACGAAATCGATCCGTGTCAGCCCTGACAGCACGCGAGTGTATGTGGGAGGCTACGTGAATACGGGCAGTGGTGCCTTCCTGCGGTCGGCGGCATATGATTCAGTCACTGGCAACGAAGTGTGGGCCACCACGTACACGGGTGGCGGCTCGACCAACTTCTATGCGTCCCAGATGGCCCTGAGCCCGGACGGCGACTATGTGTACCTGGTTGGAACAAACCAGTGTTGCTCCAATTACAACATGATTGTTGTTGCCCATGATGCTGCGACTGGAGCAGAGGCTTGGGCGACGCAGTACGATGGGCCGGGATCCAGTTCCGACCAGGGCCGGTCCATTGATGTCAGTGCCGACGGGGCGAGGCTGTTTATCACCGGAAACAGCGTTGGATCCAGCGGCCGATACGAGTTTGGCACGGTGGCCTTGGCAACTTAGTCGTCCAGGCCCTTTTCCCCTACTTTCCACGTCTCGGTGTGCAAGATCGAGCCTCGCAGCTCTGTGGGCGCCTGCACCCAGGGCCAGCTAAAGCGCTGGGCTCTGCCCGCGGCGCGAAGCCGCTCCGGTTCAGCGCCGCTTGGCTTGTCAAGCCGGCCTGTCGGCAAATACGAGCAGCGATCTTCCAATTCCGACGATGTCTCCGGGGTGTAGTGGGTGCGCTGCCTGGCCGATGGGCCGCCAATTGACATTGGTTCCGTTGCGGCTGGTTCCACAGTCTTGAATGAACAATTGGCTGCCATCCTGGGTGACGATGGCGTGCTGACGACTGACGTAGGGGTCGTAGTCGAGGCAGATCGCTGCGTCGCCGCTGCGACCGATGCTCCATCCGTTGTCAGGGCCCGAGTCGCCGTGGAGGGCGTAGGATCGGCCTTCGTAGGCGCCGTGGACGATGGTGAGGCGTGGGCCTCGTGCGAGTTGCACCTTGGGCGTGTTTTGCGCGTCAACGGTGTGATCTTCGGCCTCAAGGTGCCAATGGGAAAGGCTGGTGAGTTGGCGCAATTCCTCGGTGATGGCGTATAGTCGGGCCCGGTGAATCACATAGTGGCGGGCTCCGTCACCAGCGTCGGCGCGGATCAGGTCATGTTCCATCAATTTGTTGATATGTCGGAGTACAACTTGCAGTGCGATGGGGCGGTCCGGGTTTTGTCCCGGTTGGTGCTGTTGTGCGTGCAGCTTGAGTCCACGGGGTGGGCTGGGCAGCTTCAATTGGCCGAGTAGTTGGAGTCTTGTTGGGGAGCCGAGGACCTTGAGGGCGGCGGCCAGTTCCTCCTGATTGGGGAGTTGGCTGAGCATTTGGTCAGGCATGTGGTGGGGGATTGCTCGCGGGCTTGTGAATGCTGCGCCTTGCGGCGGCCTTCAACGGGTCCCGTGCGGCGGGCGCCAAACGAAGCTCGCATGCTTTATTAATACTAACATAACTTAGCTGTTGGCATGAAATCGCCGATGACTTTCTTGCTCGCGATGGTGATCACTGCGGGTTCGTCTGCGGGGGCCATGGACTTGGGCATGGCATCTGGCGGGCCGCCTGTTTTGGTTCCCGATTTGGCCGCCTCCCTGGACCTCGCCGGGGAGCTTGGCGTGGCCACCGGCCAGGCTGCCGGCGCGCTTCAATGGGCTCAATCCGTTCCCGGCGATCCTTGGCATGCGGCGCAGTTGGTCTTGCAGCATACAGCCGCACCGGACCTGGGGCTGCACGCCTTGGACAACTTGCTGGATCTGGCCGCAGCCCCGGCACTGGATCCGTCCCCGGAAGCTGTCCTTTCGGCTCTCCAGTCGCGCGCGGCGACGCCCCTGGCGGTGCAGGCGCTACCACTTCTGGACCCTGGGGCGCCGCTCCAGGATGTCCTTTTGCTGGGCGGCCCTGCGGCGCCCTGGCCAACGGATGCCGGATTGGACAAGGACGTTGCCACCCAAGCCTTGGCCCATGCCCTCGATGGCCTGGACGCGGGCCTTGCCGGGGCGATCAGGACGGTCTTGGAGGCCTACGTTTTGCTCGACCGTGCATGGCAAGTTTCCCAAGGCGGGCCCGAGGCTGAACTCGCCGGTCTGGTGGCGGCCAGCAATGGCGCGGCGGCCGCCTTGCTCGAACTCCAGTGGAGGTCCGTTGCATCGGGCGGGGGCGCATCGGATGACGCGCGGGCTGAGTTGACGCGCCGCTTTTCCGATTGCGCGCACCCCTTCATTGCCGTCGACTTGGTGGGCGAGGACTCCACGTACCAGTGTAACGCCGCCATCCTGATCGATGTCGGCGGGGACGACACCTACTACAACAACGGCGGCGCCGGCGGCCTGGCGACCGCTACGCCGGTGGCGATTCTCGTGGATTTTGCCGGTAACGATCGCTACCTTGGGCCGAGCACCGGTCGCGCCGCCAACGGCGCGGGCGCCAACGGGGTGGGCTTGCTGTTAGACTACGCGGGCGACGACCGATACGACGCCCACGTAAGCGAATCCGGAGCCGTCAACGGTGGGGCCTTGCTGGGCGTCGGCACATTGGTGGACGTGTCGGGAGACGACTGGTATCGTGGCTCGGTGGAAAACGGCGGGGTCAACGGCGGCGCCTATACCGGAGTGGGCCGGCTTCTGGATGGTGGCGGCAACGACACCTATGACGGCCGCGTTGCTGGCTCCGGCGGCGTCAATGGCGGCAGCGGCGTCGGAACGGCCATGATCTATGATCGGGACGGCGACGACGATTACCTGGCCCAAGTAGGCGACGGCGGGGCAAACGGTGGAACCTTCGCTGGCCAGGCGATTCTCGTGGATGGTGCCGGCAACGACCTCTATCGCGCCTCTCTCTCCAATGCTGGTGGTGCCAACGGCGGTGCCTCCACCGGCGAAGCGGTGCTACTGGATGGTGCAGGCGACGACCAATATCATGGCATGGTGAATGCAACGGGGGCCGTCAACGGCGCAGGCACCGCCGGCTCCGGTGTTCTGGTGGATCTGGCGGGCAACGACCTGTACCATGCGCGGCTAGGCGACGGCAGTGCCAACGGTGGAGCCTCCGCCGTGGGAGCGGGGCTGCTCGTGGACCTGGATGGGCACGACCGGTACGATGCCCACCTAGACGGACTGGGCGCCGTCAACGGCGGCGCCTGGGACAGCACGGCCACGCTCATCGACTGGGCGGGCGACGACCACTACCTGGGCCGCATCAGTGACCACGGTGGCATCAACGGCGGCGCATTGACGGGTTCTGCGCTGCTCATCGATGTGGCTGGCAGTGACCATTACCACGGCCACCTGGACGGGCTTGGTGGCGTCAACGGCGGCGCCGGCATGGGGTCGGCCCTGCTCGTGGACGGGGGCGGCGACAATCGCTTCATTGCCCACGCGGCATCCGGGGCTTCCATGGGCGCCGCACGCGGCGCTTCCCTCAACCATCAGCCCGGCAGCGTATTCGCCGTGCCGGGAGGCATCGGAATCTTGGTGGCGGGCGATGGCGACGATTACTATGAGGGCACGGGCGTCACGCAAGGCGCTGCATCCCAATACGCCACCGGTGTGCTCATCGATGCTGGTGGCCCGAACCATTATGTGGCCAAGGGCGCCAGTGGACTGGCTCAGGGTTCAGGTGCCACGCTGGCCCTGGGCGTTCTCATTGACCATGGGGCAAGTCGATTTCACCTGGGTTTGGGAATGACCGGCCAGGCCAGCGCGTTGCAAGGCGTGGGTTTTCTGCTTACCTCCAACCGCCGGGAGCAAGCCTCTTTCGACGCCGAGCCAGGCAGTTTCCCGGGGCACACGAGTGGTGGAGGCACGGCGATCCGGCTGAGCTTGGGCCCAGCCGCCGGCTGGGTACCCGACGTCGCTTGTGCCAGCCAGCAATTGGTTGGCCTCGCGGTGCCGGGGCGCGGAGCCTGGAGCCTTTGTTCCCCTGATCCAGGCAGTTCGCAGCCGCTGCGCTACCCGTTCACGGGCGATCCAATGCCCGCAGTGCCCAAACCGCCGGCAGGGTGCAATGATGGATTGCTCGCCCGGGCGCAGTGCGCTGACCTCTTCACTCGCCTGCTGGGGCAGGATTCAGTGACCTGGCTCGACAGCGACGAGATCACGATGACTGCCTCAGGGGGGCTCCTGCATGTCTCTGTGTCGGTGGGACCGGATGCCAAAGTTTGGACCCAGATCACCATGCCCATGGGCGACCGCGCCTGCCAGATGTCCTGTCAAACCATCGAAGGGGTGCCTCCCGTCGATGCGCCATCCGCAACTCCCGCTGTTGGGGCATAGGTGTGTACGCGTTCGACGCGGGGGTGATCATCGGTGTTCTCTCTGGCTTGGCGGCGGCCACGCTGGGCCTCAGCCTGTTCAGCCTGCGCCCATGGCGGCCGTCGACGGTTCTGTTTGCCACCTTCGCACTCCTGTGGGGACTCCAATCGGCCGTAGCAAATACCGCCAATGCCGCCATGGATGTTGAACTGGCTGCCGCCTGGAGCCACGTCAACGTTGCCCTCCTGATTCCTTTGTACGTGCCGCTGCTGCTGTTTGCTGCCGGCTACCCCGGCCGCCCCATCACGCGCCCGTTGGTATGGGCATCGCTGCTGCTGCCAGCCGTCGTGCTTAGCATGGTGCACTTTGGCTGGCCCCACCTCTTCATTCAAGGGTTTGCCCTGAATGACCAGGGTTACCCGCGTTTGGAGCAAGGGCCCTTGTTTGTTCCCATCGCTGTGGCCAACGTCAGCATCGCGTTCGTGGTAGCCCTGGGTGTACTCATCGTGCGCTTGGGCAGCGTCCAATCGCCGGTAGCCCGCAGCCAGTTGACATTGGCCATTGCCGGCCTGCTCTGTTACACCATGTACAAGGCCAGCGATATCCTCGCATTCGGCGTGCTTCCTGGAGCAGACTTCCGGGCCCTCATGTCGGCGTGGGATCTGGTCATCATCTGGGGCGCTGCCGTGGCCACCCTCGCCCTGGCTGCGGCCCTCCACCTGGGCCCGGCGCGCGAGGGGCCCTGGCGAGGACTTTTGCTCGTGGCCACGGTGCTGCCATTTGCAGTCGGCGTGATGGAATGGTACCTGGGCCCGATCTCGGTGGATGTACGCACCGTGGGCGTGTGGCGATTGTCCGCCGTGGCCTTGCTGGCCTATGCCATCTCCCGCCACCAACTCTTCGACCTGGAGGTCCGTTTGGCACGCCTGGTGCCGGCTGGCATCTACGTGGCTGCCTCCGTTGGGCTGGTCTTGGCCTTCTGGAGCCTCTTCGGTGATGCCCTACGACAACACGCCGGCTGGGCGATCACGGGCACCCTCGCCGTTCCCGCAACCCTCGCCCCTGTGCACGGGGCCAGCAGGCGTTTGGTCAACAGAAAACTCGCCCGAAGTGCCACAGTCCCCGCCCTCCAGGCTCGACGCATTGAGGTCTACCACGCGGCCCTGCGGGCAACCCGCTCGCGTGTGCGGATGAACCGCTTGCGCGCCGAATTGGGCATCCGGCAACACGAGCATCGCGTCCTGGCACGGCTCGCGGCGCTAGAAGGGCCCGTTACGGGGAACGACGGATTATCGCCGGGCCAGACGGTGGCGCAGCGGTACGTGGTGAGCCACGCCGTCTCGGCCGGGGCTGAGGCACGAATCTACCTGGCCGTCGACCGGGCATCCAGTCGGCACGTTGTACTGAAGCAGTTGCGGGCATCGATCGACGACCTGCGCAACACGGAGGCGCACCTGCTGCAAGCCCTTCACCACCCCCAACTGGTCCGCTTGCTGGATCTGGTGGACGATCCCGGTCACATCTTGGTGTTGGAGCACATGTCTGGCGGTGACTTGGCCCAACGCCTGGAGGACGGACCCCTTCACCCTCGTCGCGCCGCCGCCATTGCGTGCAACGTTCTCGAAGGCTTGCAGGCCCTACACGATCACGGGTACGTCCACTGCGACATCAAGCCATCCAACATCCTGTTTGACGACCACGGAGAGGCTCGGCTGGCGGACCTGGGCGCCGCCATGGCCGGAGGGTCGCAGGGTTCCGGCGGCACCCCGGATTACATGAGCCCTGAGCAGGCAGCCCATCGAAGGGTCGGTCCGCGGGGCGACATCTACGCCGTAGGCCTGGTGCTGCATCAAATGCTCACGGGTCGCCTGCCCGCTCCCCCCGTAGCGCCCGTAGCGCCCGCAGTGCCCGGAGCGCCCGCTAGTCCCACTGGCGGCTTGTCGAATGTACCGCAGGCCCTGCAGCCCGTGCTTGCCAAGGCGCTCGCCCGGCAACCCAGCCGCCGCTACGCCTCCGCCGCAGCCTTTCAACGAGCCATCACGACTGCCCTGGCGCCGATGAACGACGCAAACAGGTCGGCAAGCCCTTTGCCGGAAGAGGCGTCGCAGGCCATGAGGGCCTAGAATCCCCATGAAGGTCATGAAGTTCGGCGGGGCAGCCGTGCGCGACGGCGCCGCCATGCAACGGGTCGCCCAGATCGTTGCCAGTCAATCGGAGCCAAGGGTGGTCGTCACCAGCGCCATGCAGGGTGTGACCGATGCCCTGCTAGCCAGTCTGGACGAGGTTACGAGGGACGAGTCGCGGGTCTTCCTGCTGCTTGACAGCTTGCGGGACCGCCACGAAGGGGCCCTGGAGACGGTTGCCCCCAACGGTGACGAAGCGGCCAGCTTTGCCCTGCGCCAAGCCCTGGAGCGCCTGGAACGATTGCTGTACGGCATCGCCTACACCCAGGAGACCACGCCCCGGCTCTCGGATCTGGTTCAGACCTTCGGCGAACGCCTAGCTGCCCCGATCCTGGCTGCCGCATTGCGCCAGGCGGGGGTCGCCGCAGTCGCCTTGGATAGCGAACACGCCGGCGTACGTAGCCTGGGCCCGTTTGGCAACGCCCGCCCCGACCCGGCCCGCATGCGCTCCGAGGCCGGCCAGAGGCTCGGCCCGATTCTGGAAAATGGGCAAGTGCCGGTCGTGACTGGTTACTACGGCGTCGACCCCGAGGGGCATGCAACCCTCTTTGGCCGCGGCGGCAGCGACTATTCCGCAGCCCTGCTGGCCGTCGCCTTGGATTGCCACGCGCTGGAGCTCTGGAAGGATGTGGCGGGCTTCCTGACGGCCGATCCGCGCGCGGTGCCGGAGGCACGCCTGGTGCGAGCCATGGGTTACGACGAGGCTGCCGAGTTGGCGTACTTCGGCGCCAAGGTGCTGCATCCGCGCTGCGTCGAACCCCTACAGCCCGCCGGCATTCCCATTCACATCCGTTGCTTCCAGGACCCCGGCGCCGAGGGAACCATCGTCTCTTCCACGAGTGAACCGGCTCCGGCACTGGTGCGCAGTGTTGCCTGCAAGCCCGACTTGGGAATCCTGCGCCTCAATGGGCCAGGCATGGCGTACACCCCGGGCGTGGCCAAGCGGGTGTTTGACGGCCTGAGTGCTGCCGGCATCAACGTGCTCAACATGTCCACCAGCCAGGCGACGTTTGCCCTGCTACTGGAAGAACGAGACCTGGAACGCGCCCGGCAGGCCTTAGACCCCCTGATTGGTGGCGTCATCCAGTCGACGGAGGCACTGCGCAACCGAACCCTGGTGTGCGTCGTGGGCCGCGGGCTGGGGGAAACCCCTGGCAGCGCCGCAAAGATTCTGTCGTCCGTCAGCACACATGGAGTGAATGTGGAGATGATCAGCCTCGGAGCCAGTGACATCGCGCTCGACTTCATCGTCGAGAGCAACCAGGCCCATGCCGCCCTGCGCGGGCTGCACGACACCTTTCTCGACGGAGCCTCGGCATGAGCCCGAAGGTTGGCGTGGCCATCCTGGCGGCCACGGGCGCCGTCGGGCAACGCTTCATCCAGTTGTTGGAGGGCCACCCGACCTTTGAGGTCCGCAGCGTGGTGGCCAGCGAGCGCAGCGAAGGCAAAACGTACGCCGAGGCGACCCGTTGGATGCTGGACACGCCCATGCCCGGCGACGTGGCGCCCCTGGTCGTGGAGGATTTGGAGGGTTTGCTGGCCAGAACGGATGTGCAGGTGGTCTTCAGTGCACTACCGAGCCGTGTCGCCGGCCCCGTGGAGAGCCGACTGGCGGAGGCCGGCCTTGCGGTGTTCACCAATGCCAGCGATCACCGCATGACTCCCAATGTGCCGCTGCTGATCCCCGAGGTCAACCCCGAGCACCTGAGCCTGCTCGCGAAGCAGGAAACGCCTGGGTTCGTCGTGGCTAACGGCAACTGCTCCGGCATCATTCTCACCCTCGCCTTGGCGCCCCTGCACGACGCCTTTGGCATCGAGGAATTGCACGTGACCACGTTCCAGGGACTCTCCGGCGCCGGTTACCCGGGCGTCTCGGGCCTGGACGTGGTGGACAACGTGGTGCCCTACATTGGTGGCGAAGAGGACAAGCTGGAAACCGAGCCTCAGCGGACGCTTGGCTCGCCCGGACCGGATGGCTTGATCCAGCCGGCAGGGTTCCAATGTTATCCCACCGCGACCCGGGTGCCGGTGCGCGAGGGCCACCTGGAGAGCGCGCATGTGCGCCTTGGCCGAGCCGTCAGCCTGGAGGAGGTGCGCGCTGCGTTCCAGTCGTTCCGGGGCCCTGCGGACCTGGTTGGTCTTCCCAGCGCTCCGCGTCAGCCAATCCATGTCCTGGATGCACCCGATCGGCCCCAGCCCCGCCGCGACCGGGACTTGGAAGGCGGTATGGCCGTCAGCGTTGGCCGCCTGCGATTGAGCGACGACGGCCGAATGTTGCAATTCCTCGTTCTCGGCCATAATACCGTGCGAGGTGCTGCCGGCCAGTCGATTCTCAATGCCGAATACGTCCATGCTCGGGGCTTGCTGGAACGGGTTGCGGCCCAGGCGAAGACTGCGTAGGGGCTCCCCTAGGTATGGTGGGTCCGGCTCCTACAGGAGGCTGCGTAGCTTGATCTGCAACTCGGGCAGGGGCAGATCGGTCACCAGCAACGGGATCTGTTCGAATTCTGCGAGTCGGTAGGCCAGTTTGTCCACGTCTGCGGGCTGATGGTACACCACTAGGCTGGGCTTCATGGGGTGGACGCGGATGGCGACCATGGGGCTGCGGCCGTACTTGATGCCACTGAAGACTAGGGCGCGTTCGCTGCTCCAGCCGTAGACGCGCACGTAGTCGGTGGCGTTGAGGCTGGCGATGGCGCGCACGGCGTCGATGAGGGTGAAGCCCTGGACGCGCTTTTCGTCGATCTTGCCAAGAACGAGGGCGCGCGCCTCGATGGCCTCCAGGAATTCGATGGCGGGGATGCTGCGGTCGTACTCGGCGATGTCCAGGATACCCTCGGCGGGGTTGACGAGGCTCTGGTACCGGGCGATGACGTGGCCGCCTCGCTCCTCGTCAACGGCGATGAGTCCCTCGACGAGTCGCTTGACGGTTTGGATGCCGGGGCTCTTGCGGCGGCCGGATTCGTAGTCGCTGATGACGCTGGGGTTGATGCGAAGGAATTCAGCGAGTTGGGATTGGCTGACCTCGAAGGTTTCCCGCCATTTCCGGATGGTCTGGCCTGCGTGTTCTGACAACGCGACCTCGCCGGCCATCTTCTCCATCAGGAGCTTCTTCACAAGCGCAGGCATGTCTCCCTTCCCGTATAAGAGATTCGTCGCCCTACGATAGCCATATCGTCAAAGTACGAATGGATGTAACAATATTATCTATTGGCTGGAGTATACGCGGAGTTGCGTGCGTCCTTCCATCCAGTCCAGCAGATGCAAGGGCTGAGTCCGAGCGCGCCCGATCTGGTTACTCGCCGGTTCCTCCGCGACCGCCCAGAATAGAGAATGTTTAGGCTTGCTCACAGTTGCGGCCACCGTGGCATTAACGGCACCCGAGCAGGGCCCCGAAGAGGAGCAATTACAGCGCGCCCTGAAGGACTTGCCTTCCGAGCTCGCAGTGAGCGTGCGCAGCCTGGCACACGCCTGGACTGCTGCCGGCGGCAACATCCAGGTGGGCCGTTACACGATCCGGCTGCTGGCACCCGGCAGCCGCGGCGGTGCACCCCTGACCGCCGGATTCGTCCACATGGGACAAGGCCCCGACAAGGGCCCCGCCCTTGAGTTGTGTCGCGCACGGCTGGTGGGCCACGGCGTCTCGGCTCCCGACTGGGTTCACTGGGCAAGCGAACTGCTGGATCTCCAGGCCCACGGCTTCGACCCGTCCAACAAGTACCCCCGCATCGAGCTCGATCCACCCCTGCCCGCCGCTGAAATGGCTCTCCTGGTGGTGGGCCTGCGCGACTTGGCCCGCATGATTCACTAACGGGCGCCGCGTCTTAGACACACCCAGGCACTCGGACGCACGACCGATGGGCCTAAGCCATGCAACGCCCCATGTCTTGTCGTGGAATGGCCCAGCGACTTGGGTGAGCGGCGATTTGACTTGCTGGTCATCGGAGGCGGCATCAATGGCGCCGGGATTGCCCGGGACGCAGCCATGCGGGGCCTAGACGTCCTGCTGGTGGATGCCAACGACTGGGGCTGGGCAACCAGTTCCAAGAGCAGCATGCTCGCCCACGGCGGGTTGCGGTACCTGGAGCTGTTCGAGTTCGGCTTGGTTCACGAGGCACTCCAGGACCGCGAACGCATGCTCCGGCAGGCGCCCCACCTGGTGCGGCCCCTCAAGTTCCTGTACCCCATCTACCCCCACGTCGCGGCCCGTCGAACCGTTCGCGTCGGCCTCTGGCTGTACGACTTGCTGAGCCACGGCAAATCGGTTCCCAAGCGACGGTACTACAAGCGCGAGGAAACCCTGCGCCTGGCGCCCGGCCTCAACCCTAGCGGCCTGCGCGGCGGGGCCACCTACTACGACGGCCAGATTCGCTCCGTTGAACGGCTGATCGCAGAACTGGTCTGGGACGCCAAGGCGCGGGGCGCAACGTGCCTGAACCACACCCGCGTGGCCGAACTGAGCATTGAGGCCAACCGGACGCCCGAGGAAGACGTGGTTGGAACCCCGCACCGGCGATGTACCGGCGCCATCCTGGAGTCGCCCGACGGAAAACGCGTGCGGGTGCACGCCCGCACGACCATCAATGCGGCAGGCACCTGGATTGACGATGTTTTGGGAGAGTTGGCCCAGGATCGAGCGCCCAAGGTCCGCAAGACCAAGGGCATCCACGTCGTCGTGCCCCGCTTCTGCGAGGTGGCCCTCATCGTCAAGGCCGCCCGCGACGGCCGCACCTTCTTCATTCTCCCCTGGAAGGAACATTGCATCATCGGCACCACGGATACCGACTACCGCGGCGACGCGGGCGACGCGGTTGCCCGTCCCGACGAAGTCGACTACTTGCTGGAAGAGGCCCGGCGCTACTTCCCCGACGCGCCCCTGGAAATGGATGACGTACGGTACACCTACGCCGGCGTCCGAGCCCTAGTCAACCAAGAGGGGCTGACCGAATCCAACGTAACGCGCCGGCACATCCTCTATGATCACGAAAAACGCGACGGCGTCCGGGGCCTCATGAGCCTGCAGGGTGGGAAGATCACGACCTACCGCAGCCTCGCCGAGGAGGCCGTCACGCAGGTCTGCCTGGCTCATGGCCGCAAGGGATTGGCCAAACTGCGCCCGACCCGCGACGGAACCCTGCCGGGTGGCCCTCTGCTGGATTGGGATGACTTCCGCGCCGGGGCCATGCGCGTCGCCACCCAAGAGATGGGCATCACGGAGGCAAGTGCCGCGCACCTCATCGACACCTACGGTGCCCGCTGGCGCCATGTATTGGAAATCGAGGCCAACCCGGAAGCCCGCGAGCCCGTTAGCCGCCGCTCGCCCCACTTGTGGTGCGAGGTCTCCTACGCCGTCCTGGAGGAGGACGCGCAAACCGTCGGCGATGTCATGCTCCGGCGAACCAACCTGGGACTGGCCGCCGATGGCAACACCCGTGCCGCCAACCGGGTGGCCCGCTGGATGGCGGAATACCTGGACTGGGACGAAGCCCGCGTGGCGATTGAACTGGAAGCGTACCGCCGTGAAAGTCGCGTCTTCAGAATCCACCAGCGCACCCAGGGCCAGTCGGAGGCATCGCATCCCCGAGGCGGCGCGGCCGAAGTCAAGCTCACCCGACGCTCACGACCCGGCGCCTGAGGCCGGCGAACGCAGCAAAAATTGACGGACGCAACCATTTTAGCACGCCCGCAGCTTGGCACGAATGGTTGCTTCGGCGCTTCCCGTGGTACTCGCGAGGAGGCCGTTGGTTGGTATCTAGCGGCTGGATGATTTGCGCACAGGCGGGCAAGCCGGAGCCCGGAGGCCGCCTCAATGCACAAAGCCCGTTTTCTTGCTCCGCTAGTGATTTTGGTTTTCCTAACTGGCTCGCTGGCGCCTGCTGTCACTCCGCCAGTACCGGCGCCAAGCAACGCCCAAGTTGACGACCGAATCCTCGCCGCGCTCATGACCGGCAACGGTGAGGCACTGATCGACGCATTGTCCCAATCACCAGAAGCAGCCCAGCTACTGGAACTGCCCGGAACACGCGACGAAATCAGTCAAGTCCTCCTATCCCGCAGCACCGGCCAGATCTCCGACATCTTGGACGCCGTGCTGGTGCCCGGCATCGAACCCATGCTGGCACCAGAATGGACCTTGCTGGATGCAGGCCAAGTTGCTGGCTTCCTACTGGCCAACATCCACGCGGACCGGTTCGACTTCCGCACGCCCTACCCCCTCATGGACGCCTTGGCTGCCCAACTCCTGATCGCCGAAGCGGCGCTCCAGGTGGCGGGTGAACAGTACGACCAAAGCTTCGACGACCAACTGGAGCAATTCTTCGCGCAAGGCGAACTGCCAACAGGCTGGACCATCACCCACGCGCAGCCCATGTCCACAGGCGCGCCGGAAGAGGCCGTTGTGGAGGAATGGGGCGAGATTCCTCCCTCCCAAGCCCCCGCTGGCTTCGACCTGAACGGGCCCAGCATCCAGAGCAACCACGACGCCAACGTGCAGACCTTCTTCATCAACAATTGCTCCGGCTGCGGCTCGAGCATGGGTGCCCACAACAGCCCCATGCGCGCCACCTTCGACCTCGGCGACATCGCCGCCGACCTGATCCAGGAGGGCGAACTCACTGTCCATACCTTCGATGTTGACTGGTTCGTTGCCAGTCCCTGCGGGCGCCCCATCGAGAAGGACGACGTATACCTGAACGGCCGCTACGTTGGTCACCTAACCGGCGAGAACAACCAGTGGTCCACCAGCCAATTCAACCTCGACCCATCCTACTTCTCCGACGGCCCCAACAGAATCGACCTCTACGTCGACACTCTCGGCAACGGGTGCTGGCGCGCCACCACCGATTGGCTCCAAGTGACCGTCAATGCCCCCAAGGGCGACGTGCGCGTCGACGAAGTTACCACCGACAAGGAGGGCTACAACCTCGGCGAAACCATCGAAGTGACCGCCAGGGTCCATGTGGAAGCCGACGAACCCAACCCCTACCCGGCCACCATCGACTTCAACCTGTACAACCCCAATGGCGATGTCCCCTCCCAGCGCAGCCAATCGGTAAGCCTGCCCGCGGGCCAGCCAGGCGAATCACGCGAAGTCAAGGTGTCGCTGACCATTCCTGCCACCCAGCAAGTGGGCCGATCCGATGTCGGAACTTGGACCGTTGCCGCCATCGCCCGAGACAGTGAAGGCAAAGCCAGCGACCGGGGCAGCCACGAAATCAGCGTCGGCACGGACGTGCTCATCAAGGAGGAAGATGTCCGGTTGACGCCGGAGAGCACCAACCCCAATTCCAAGTTGACATCGACGCGGCTGTTCGCGACGTACCATTACACCACCGCCGTCGACGAAATCCAGGAATTCAAGGTCAAGGTTTACGTCGAATACAACGGCCGGGCCGAAAACACGTACACGGAGGACAAGATTCTCTACAAGAGCGGCAGCACCGGCGTGATTCTCATTGAGAACATTCTGCTGGACATTGCCCGCGAACCGAAGGTACGAATCGTTGTCGATGCGGACGCCGACATCCTTGAGGTCAACGAGGATAACAACGAGGCCGTCTTCGACGACTTCGGCAAGCCCAAGATCAGCGACCTCAAGCCGAGGCTAAAGGGTAACTTCCTGTGGTTCACGGAATTACCTCGTGACCAGCACTACACCGCCAAGACCGAAGATCCGGAATTGGGCAAGCCGGTTGAAAAAGTCCGCTATGAATACAAGTGGAAGCAATTCAATTGGAACGAGATTGGTGAAAGCACCCAAGCCGGCGACTGGAAGATTGCGTGGGACA
>JBFJVP010000017.1:0-16580 GCA_041624075.1 Thermoplasmatota archaeon
CGGGGTCGACGAAGATGTTGCTCACGAACGTGAGGGGGAACAGGAGCACGAAGCTCATCGTCATGACGGATTCCGGGGTGCGCACCCGCAAGCCCACGATGATCCAGGGCCAGGACAGGGCGAGGCAAAAGGTCACAACGAGCAGGACGGCGGCAAGAACTCCGATGACGCCGCCGGCGGGGCGGAAACCGATGATGGCGGCGACGGTGAGGACGACGAAGCTGGCGGTGCCGTAGCGAAACAGGTCGCCGGCGAGCATCCCCATAACGGGGCTGGGCTGCCAGTTGGGCAGGGAACGGAAGCGGTCGTGGAGCCCCTTCTTGATGTCGGTGTTGACGCCCACGCCGGTGTAGACAGTGATGAAGACGACCGTCTGGACGAGGATGCCCGGGGCGAGGAACTGGACATATTCGCGGGGCGTGCCGGCCAGGGCTCCCCCGAAGAGGTAGGTGAAGAGGAGGGTGAACATGATGGGCATCACGGTCACGTCGAAGAGCTGGAAAGGGACGTGCTTGATCTTGAGGATGGCGCGCCAGCCGTGGGTGGTGATGGCGGTCCACGTCCCTGCGGGGGGCAGCCCGTCGCGCTTGCGCAGGACCGTCTCGATCTTGGATGGCAGGACGTCGCTCACGCCGTCACCCCCGGCTGCGCGGCTGCGGCCGGGGCCTTCTCGGCCGGGGCCCCGGTGAGGGCGAAGAACACCTCGTCGAGACTGGGGGCTCCGACGGAGTACTCGGCGATCGTGACGCCGGCCTTGCGCAGGGCCTTGATGGCGGCCTCGACCTTGAGGGGGTTGACGGGGCCCGACACGACCGTTGGCTCGCTTCCCTCGGTCACTCCGTCGCCCAGTTGCCGGCGCAGGATGTCCGCGGCCCTGGGCCGCTGGGCGGGGTCGCGCAAGCGGATGTGCAGCGCGTTGGAGCCCACAGTAGCCTTGAGGTCGTGGCTGGTGCCCTCGGCGATGATGCGGCCGTGATCGATGACGGCCAACCGGTCGGCGAGCCGGTCGGCCTCCTCCAGGTACTGCGTGGTGAGCAGGACGGTGGTGCCGCTGGCGGCAATGGCGCGGATGGCGTCCCACACCTGGCTGCGGCTGCGGGGGTCGAGGCCCGTGGTGGGCTCGTCAAGGAACAGGATCTCGGGTGTCACGACGAGGCTGGCGGCGATGTCGAGGCGCCGCTTCATGCCACCCGAGTAGGTGTCCACCAGGCGCCGGCCCGCCTCCGCCAGCCCGAAGGCCGCCAGCAATTCGTCGGCCCGAGCCCGCGCCTGGCGCCGGCCGAGGCCCACCAGCCGGCCGATGAGGATCAGGTTCTCGCGGCCCGTGAGTTCGTTGTCCACGGAGGCAAACTGGCCCGTCAGGCTGATGGCGCGGCGCACCTGGCGGCTCTCGGCCACAACGTCATGCCCGAGCACCCGGGCGGTGCCGGCCGTCGGCTTGACCAGGGTGGCCAGCACGCGGATGATCGTGGTCTTGCCCGCGCCGTTGGGCCCCAGCAACCCGTACACGGACCCGCGCGGGATGCGAAGGTCCACCCCGGCCAGGGCGCGCGTGGAGCCAAACTGCTTGGTCAGCCCGCTGGTCTCGATGGCCCACTCCATGGCGGCGGCCACCTGCGCCCCGCCGATAAGCGGTGCGACCCCGGCGAGGCAACCCGGCTTGTTACGCGCCACCTGTCGCGGTTGGATCAGCCCCTAATGGCCGCCTAGCGACCCCAAGCGCGGCGACGCGCCACCCGCCAGCGAAGGATGGAGCGGGGCGGATCGTACCCAACAGCTACTACGTTGGCCGCGTTGGGCCGACCGTGGACCCCCGCCGCCCCGTCGACGAGACGGTGCTCAATCAACTGGCCGCCTCCGTCGAGAAGGCGAAGAAGAAGATCGACGACGCCCGGTGGACGACCGTGATGGGCATCATCATGATGTTCGCCGGCCAACTCATGGTCGCCATCGCCGTGGGCGGTGCACTCATGACCATCTACGGCGGCGCGTCGTGGGCGTACTGGGCGTACAAGCTGCGCGTTCTGGACGACCAGGAGTGGGATGCCATGGGCTTGCCAGATCCATTTGATGTGCTGGAGAAGTACAACGATGACCCCGACACGGGCGAGTACGAACCCCACGGTGAAGTCCGCACCCAGCGAACGAGGGACAAGAGTCAGTGGGATGACGCGTCCCTCCTGCCCCCTTCGCGTCGACGTTAAGTGCAAAGACGACAAGCAAATGCCGATGGCACGCACTGAACTGCTTCGGCACTGCCTGGACCTGCACAAGGACCTCTTGCAAATCGAGCAAAAACTGCACGACTACCTAGACGGGCTGCGCCTACAAGCCGCCAGCCAATAGGACAGCAGGGGCCAAGCGGGCCCAAGAGTTGCGCTTGACAGGCTCAAGCTCAACGCGGGCACCACGGCGCCCATCCGAATCACTCCCTGCCTAGAACGGGGAGCCCGGCCTGACCAGACTGTCGCGCACGGGAGTTCCCGTCTCCATCTGCATGAAGACCTGAAGACGACCCTGGATGTGGTCCAGCTTCCCGCCGACCTTCTCGAAGATGGTCTGGGCCAACGCATCCATGTCTCCGTCCGCAGCCTCGATCTCAGCGGTGCGGATCTGATTCCACTCGCGGCGCACGCGTTCAGCGAAGCGGCCACCGCGCCACGGCGTCCCGTCCTGATCCCGGTAAGCGGGATCTAGGATCCGCACTTCGCGCTTCAGCGTCTCCGGGCTGGGGGCATGACCAGACATGGGCTGCCGCTAGCGCGCCTGGGTTTTCAGGATAACGCCGTCGCCGCCCGCTGTGCGCAGACCCCGTGCCTGTGGTGCCCCGGCGACGCGACGCTAGGGTGCCGGTCGCTGTTAGCGGGCACGGCCTCGCCGGTTTACGGGCACATCGTGGCGAGCCGCATCAGCCCGTCGCACGTCCTGCTCACCGTCAGCAACGATCCTATTCCAGGCTGGTGTCGGGCTCGAATTCCATGCGCGTGTCGGCCTCAACGTTTTCGCCCGTGGAGCGACAGTAGCCTGTGGATGTCTGGAGGCCCGGGCAGCCGTTTGTCTCCTGCCACACGCCTGCCTCGCCGGGGGCCACGCGGTCAACCTGTGGAACGCCTGGGCCAGGCATGCAGATCACCACATCGCCCCAAATGCAGAAGCGACTCGTGTGGCGGTCGACACCGTCGGTGAGGTAGAATGTGCCCTCAGGGGTGTCCACCGCGTAGGTCTCGGCCGACACGATTGGAGCCAGTACAAAGAGGGCAAAGAGCAAGGCTTGCACTGAATGAGCCATGCGGGCAGCATCTTGAATCCGAGTATAAACTCTGCGCGAGGATATATGGGGCCGGACTTGGCATCCGGCGCCCTGGCCTCACCGCGTCCAAGCTTCGGTGGCGCTATCTTCGATTCCGGTTCCGGGGCCACGAGGGATGGAACGCCGGGCCGTTGCTGCGCGGTTGCCAATTCCAAGGTGCCAACGGGTGCCGATCCGGCTTGTGCATCATGCAACCGGTCGCCTCCAGGTTACAGGCCTTTTCGCGTGCATGTGATGCGGCTAAGGGTTCATCGCTCCTGGCAGCCTTTCCCGCCGGAGGCCGTGGCGGTGGGCTACCTGGAGTTCCATGCGCCGCATGCGCCGAACCTGCGCGCGCTCGTCGGCCGTCCCTTTTTGAACGCCGGTCGCCTCGGCGGCTCCCATGTCGAAGACCGTCCCCAAGCGGTACCAGCCGGACGAGATGGAGCGCGCGGTGCTGGACCGTTGGCGCGCCGAGGGCACCTTTGAGGCCCAGGTTGAGGCGGGCCACCGCGTCTTTGAGCAGTCAGGCCGCGATCCTGCTCACAAGTTCATCTTCCTGGAGGGCCCGCCGACAGCCAATGGCATGCCCCATCCGGGGCACGTGTTGACGCGGACGCTGAAGGATTCGGTCAACCGCTTCCACGCCATGCAGGGCAAGTGGGTGCCCCGCAACGCCGGCTGGGACTGCCACGGCCTGCCCGTGGAGATCGAGGTTCAGAAGGAACTCGGCATTGAGCACGTGGACCAGATCGAGGAGTACGGCGTTGCCCCGTTCCTGGAGAAGTGCAAGGAGTCGGTGTTCCGGTACAAGGGCGAGTGGGAGAAGATGTCGGCCCGCGTGGGCTTCTGGGTGGACTTCGACGAACCCTACGTCACCATGGACGATCGGCACATCGAATCGGTCTGGTGGAGTCTGAAGAAGCTCTTCGACGCCGGCTTGTTGGCCAAGGCGCACAAGGTGGTGCCGTACAGTCCTGTCACTGGCACGACGTACTCCAGTCACGAGGTGGCGCAGGGGTACAAGGACGTGGTGGACACGTCCGTGTTCGTCAAGTTCCACCTCAAGGACGTCGACGAGGATCCGCATGGACTCAATGGTGCGCGCGTGCTGAGTTGGACGACGACGCCGTGGACGTTGCCCGGCAACGTGGCCCTGGCCGTCGGCGCGGACATCGACTACGTCAAGGTGAAGGTCACGGAGGCCAGCGGCAACACCGGGGCCGCCGTGGGCGAGGAGTTGATCCTGGCCGAGGCGCTCTTCAAGAACACCCTGCGCGACCACGCCGACGTGGTTTCCAAGTTCAAGGGCCGCGACCTTGTGGGCCGAGCCTACGAGCCCCTGTTTCCTGGCGCCGTGGACCCCGCCAACGGTCCCCACGGGGAGGCGAGCAAGGTTGCCTGGGAAGTCGTTGCCGCCGACTTCGTGACCACGGAGGACGGCACCGGCGTCGTCCACACCGCCGTGATGTACGGTGAGGATGACTACCAGCTCGGCATGGCCATCGGTTTGCCCGCCCAGCACACCGTTGGCCTGGATGGAAACTTCATCGAGGCCGTGCCCCACGTCGGAGGCCTCTACGTCAAGGACGAGGCCACTGAGACGGCGATCTTTGACTACCTGCGCGACCGGGACATGTTCTACCGCAGCGAGCAGTACGAACACAGCTACCCGCACTGCTGGCGCACCAACACCCCGCTGCTGTACTACGCCATGGATTCGTGGTACATCCGCATGTCCACCCTGCGCGACAAGCTGCTGGCCAACAACGACCTGATCAACTGGGTCCCCGAGACCATCAAGGAGGGCCGGATGGGTGACTGGCTACGCAACGTCAAGGACTGGGCCTTCAGCCGCTCCCGCTACTGGGGCACGCCGCTGCCCGTCTGGATCTGCGACGCCTGCGAGCACCAATGGTGCGCCGGCAGCAAGCAGGACCTGGCCGCCGTGGGCATCGAGGTGCCTGAATTGCACCGGCCCCACGTGGACACAGGCTTCCCCTGCAAGCAGGATGGTTGCTCGGGCACCATGCAACGGGAGCCGTACGTGATCGATGTGTGGTACGACTCCGGCGCCGCGCAGTTCGCCCAGTTCCCACAGTTTACCGGGGACGCGGATCAGATGCTGGCGGAGCGCTGGCCCATTGACTTCATCGCCGAGGGCCTCGACCAGACCCGCGGCTGGTTCTACTCCTTGCTAGCCATTGCAACCGCGCTGGGCAACACGCCGGAGATCGCCGAGGCCGGCCAATTCCAGGGCCCGCCGTTCAAGAACGTCGTCGTCAACGGCCTCATTCTAGCCGAGGACGGCCGCAAGATGAGCAAGAGCCTGAAGAACTACGTCAGCCCCGACGAGGTCTTCGAGCACGTTGGTGCGGACGCCACGCGATGGTACCTGTTGTCGGCCACGGCGCCGTGGCAGGACAAGCGGTTCTTCGAGGATGCGGTGCGTGATACGTTTGGGAAGTTCTTCTCGACGTTGTGGAACACGTACCTGTTCCACCACCAGTATGCCGACTTGGACAACTGGAAGCCCAGCCTGCACACCCTCGACCAGTTGCAGGCGTTGGTTGCCGACAGTGAATTGGACCGTTGGCTGCTCAGCCGCCTGGAAGCCACCGTGGCCGAGGCGCTCGGGCAGGGCAACAGGTTCCACCTGCACAAGGCCACCCGGGCCATTGAGGAGTTCGTCATCAACGATCTCAGCAACTGGTGGGTGCGCCGCAGCCGCGACCGCTTCTGGGCCGAAAGCGACAGCCCCGACAAGCAGTCCGCCCATGCAACGCTGTGGTGGGCCCTGCACTCCGTGTGCCGGCTCGTGGCACCGTTTGCGCCCTTCATGGTTGAGCACATCTGGAGCGGCGTGCGGCTGCCCGAGGACCCTCAGAGCGTCCACTTGGCCCGCTACCCCGAGCCCGGCGCCCGCGACGAGGGCCTGGAGGGCCGCATGTCCACGGTTCGGCAACTGGCCGAGGCTGGCCGCGCCCTGCGCTCCAAGGTGGGCATTCCCACACGCCACCCGCTTGGCCGGGCCGTATTCGTCGGAAACGAACTGGGCCCCCTGGCGGAGACACTGCGCGACGAGCTGAACGTCAAGCGCCTGGAGGTTGCCGACACCACGGCGGGCTTCAAGAGCTACGTCGCCAAGCCCAACCGCGCCAAACTTGGCCCCGCATTCAAGCAGTTGGCGCCCATGGTCGCCGATGCCATCGAGGCCCTTGACGGAGACGCCGCCCACGCAGCGCTGGCCGCAGGCCGCACGGTGGGGGTCAGCATCGAGGGCCATGACCACGAGTTGAACACTGAACACGTTCAATTCGATGAGGAGGACCGGGAAGGCTGGGCCACCACGGAAGCCGCTGGCGTCACCTTGGCCCTGCACATCCACCGCAACGAGGAACTGATGGCCGAGGCGCTGACGCGGGAGGTGATCCGCCGCGTGCAGGACGTGCGCAAGGAATTGGATCTGCACCTGGAGCAAGCCATCGACCTGCAACTGGCTGTGGGCCCCGACGCCCAAGCCAAGCTCGAGGCGCACCTGCACGCGCTCAAGGCAGACGTTCGCGCCCGCAACATCGCCTTCGTGGACGCCATCCAGGGTGACGTGCGGCTGTGGGAGTTGGAGGGCGAAGAGGTTCGCTGCGCTGTCACGCCAACGGAAACCCTGCGGCCCGCTGCTGCCGAAGCGGCGTAGGCCATGGTCAACTGGCCGCTCATCATCGGCATCCAACTGGCCGCTGCGGCGGTTGCAGCCGGTGGCGCCTGGAGGGCAGCGGCATTGCGCCGCGACTACCCCGACCCGCGCTTGGCGCGCTTGCAGTGGTTCTTCATTCTCTACGGTGGCGCCGTTGCGGTGCATGCCGTGGGCGGCATTCAGAGGTGGCTCTCGGGCGGAACCGGTGACCAAGGCCCGGGCGCTCCGGGTCCACCGCCGGGACCGCCCCAACCAGGTCTGTTGGACTTGGCAGATCCCCTGTCCTGGCACATCGTGGGTCATCACGTGCTGCTTCTGGCGGCACTGCTTCTGGGCCTCGTGGCTTTTGGCACCATGCGGCGCCGAGCCCACGCTGGCACTGCGGGTGCCGCAGGGGCAGCTGCGTTGGCGTTGCCCGGTTTCCTGATTCCAGGGGCAACCCTGGTGGAGGCGGCCCTCAGTTTCATCATTGCCGCACGCAGTGGGCTCAATTACTGGCACCTGCGGCGTGCGAGTGCACTGCGCGTGGCGGCCGGATTTGCACTGTTCTTCCTCGGCCACCTGCTCTTCTACCTGCTGCGTGACCCGTCGGGCCCCCGCCCCATGATCGGTGAAGTGCTCGCCCTGGCCGGTTCGATCGTGCTGGTAACTGCATTGCCCAAGGCGCACGCCCCCGCGCCCCGGCACCGGGAGGCATGAGGTGGCCAAGCAGCGCAGCGCCAGTCGTGTGACGCTGGACATCCTGCGCGTGGTACGCGACGCCGGCCCGGTCCCGGTCACTCCCCTGCTGGCCAAATCCAACATGAACCACGTCCGAATCAAGCCCTATTTGGAGGAGCTGGCGGCAAAGGGGTGGCTGGAGGAGGCAGACGCGGGGTGGCAATTGACTGGTGATGGACGCGAGGCCGTGGGGCACCTTGAGCGCATTGAGACGGCGTTGCAAGACTTTGGCATGGCCTTGTGAACCGTGGGTTCATCGTCGACAAAAAGAGTCGCTGCCATGTACAATTCATGGGCTCCAAAACCCTGCCCCTGCTGTGCCTGGTCTTCGTGATCGGGTGGACCATGCCGGGGGCCGCCGACATGCCTGACCCCGCGACCGATTCCAACGAGGAACTGCTGCTGTCCGCCTGGCTGTGCCAGGATCCCATCGAAGTGGATGACTACAACACCAGCCAAGCCGGAGGCCTCACGTGCTCCGTTGCCGTCGAGATCGACGGCGACAGCGCGGTGGTGACCACCACGGGCATCCCCAACCACGACCTCGAATCCGGCCCCGGCTGCTGCGCCTCCGAACAGGATTCCGTCTGGACGATCCCCGTGTCGCCCACGCCCGACACCGACGGCGAATTGACCATGGCGCCGGATCGCGGCCCCATCGCGGTTGCGCTCAACGGCGTTGCGATCTACGGCCCCGAGGACGGGCCCGGCGGCGACGCCGTGGCGAGTCACTACGGTGCCTACGAGGAGGACCGTCAGGAGATCTGGCTGGGCTTGTGCGATGCCCATGCGGGTCCCGGCGGCCAGTACCACTACCACGCCGATGGCAACTGCCAGCACTGGCACCCCGACGAAGGCGCCGGCCAGACGTGGGCTGACTATTCGTTTGACCAAGTGGATGACAGCCAACACTCGCCGCTCATCGGGTTCGCGTTTGACGGCTACCCGATCTACGGCACCTACGGCTGGGACGACGCCGGCAACGTCAAGGAAATGACCAGCAGCTACCGGCTCATTGCGGGCGAAACCGGCTACAACGGCATGGACGACTACGAGTACGTCGAAGGCCTGGGCGACTTGGACGAATGCAACGGCCGCCGGGTGACCACGCCGGAATTCCCCGACGGCACCTACGCGTACTTCTCCACCCGCACCAACGGCGAAGGCGACATCGGCTTCCCGTATTTCCTGATGTGCTACCACGGCGTGCCCGACGAATCCAACTTCGACGAGGACACAGGAGGGCCTGGGGGCCCCGGCGGCCCCGGTGGGCCCGGTGGGCCCCTGGGTGGGCTGGGCGACCTCTTTGGCTTCCAGGCCCCGGCGTCCACCACGGCAAAGCCGACCGCGCAGACACCGTCAACCGAGGCCTGCCAGCGACTCACAGACGCCACGCAAGCCCCAGGCGGATCCCACCTTCCCCCCAGGGGCGAACTCGCGCCCCCGCCTGGCCCCACTCCCGGCAGCGTGCCCGCCCCCGACGAGCAAGCCCTGGACCCACGCACCGGGCGCTCCGACGCCGGAGGAGTGGACGCAGGCCGGCCGCGCAGGTAGACGCCATCGGCACGCCCAAGAGGCCGCTGCCGCGTGCACCGTGCATGCGGCAGACCGCCCTCGTGGCCCTCTTCCTTCTTCTTGCAGGATGCAGCCAAACCCCCACCGAGTCCCCCAACGAACCCCCGGTGGACATTGCCGCGCGCCTTGCTGTCCTTCAAGACGCATGGTTCTGCCAGCAAGACGTTGAAGTGGACGACCTCAACACCACCGCCGTGGGTGGCTTGACGTGCCGCGTCAGCGTCGAGGTGAACGCCAAGCGAGCCGAGGTCTACTCCACTGGCATCCCCAACCATGACTTCGAATCCGGTCCCGGCTGCTGCGCCACCGAGCGGGCCTACACATGGCGCATCCCGTTGGAGCCCACTCCCGACACCGACGGCGAACTGGAAGTTCCGCCTGCCCGCGGGCCCATCGCCGTAGCACTCAACGGCGTACCCATCTACGGCCCCGAAGACGGCCCCGGAGGCGACGCCGTCGCCCACCACCACGGGCAATACGAGGACGACCGACAGGCCATCTGGCTCGGCATCTGCCACGGCCACTCCGCAGGCACCCAGTTCCACTACCACGCCGACGCTAGTTGCATGTACTGGAGCCCCGGCCCCGGCCAGAGCTGGAGCCAATACTCCTGGGACCTGCCGGCCAACAAGGTGCCGTACCTCTTGCTCGGCTTCGCCTTCGACGGCTACCCCATCTACGGCCCCTACGCGCAGGAAGACGACCAACTCATCGAACTGCGAAGCAGCTACCAACTCAAGGACGGCGCCACCGGCTACAACGGCATCGCCGACTACCAATTCGTTAACGGCCTAGGCGACCTGGACAAGTGCAACGGGAGAATCGCCCCGACCCCCGAATTCCCCGGCGGAACCTACCACTACATCGCCACCCGCCACAACGGCAACGGCGAGCTGGGCTTCCCCTACTTCATCAACTGTTACCACGGCCAGCCGGAAACCACCAACTACGCCATCGTGCCCGGAACCGAGGACGTGGTCGGCCAACCAGGCCAACCCGGTCGCCCCGGCGGTCGGTAACGCTAGCCGCTAGCCCGACGCCCACACCCAAGCCTGCACTCCGCAGGACCCGGGCATCACGTCCGCAAATACCCGGCCAGGGGCCGTCCGACCCACTAACTGACTGTTATCTCACCGCTTTGCCGGTGAGCAGGCACGCGAGCACAACGGCGCCCACGCTAACCAAAGGAACCATCCAGAAAAGAGCAGGAACGGACAAGAAAGGAAGAGAGAGGGAGAATCAGGAGGAAAAGGGCGTCACAGCGACCTAGGTCGAACCGTTCTCGACCACGATGACCAGCGGCTCGCCGCCGAAGGGCACATCGAAGACACGCCGACCATTGTACACGATCTCGTTGCCTTCAGCGTCCTCGGTGGTATCATCCACGCTCACCGTGTACTCGCCAGGCGGCAGCGACACGGTCAGGTTGCCATCCGCATTCGTGGCACGGTCAGTGAACGACACGGCGCCCTCCAGCGACAGCTTGGCTCCCGGAACGATTTCGCCGGCGTTCGAGAACTGCAGGGTCACCTGCGCCGGCAAGGGCGAAAGCACGAAGTCATGCGTCGTCGCGTTGGCGCCTGCCAGGGTCACCGAAGCGGTCGTGTTCTGGTAACCGGGCAAGTATGACGAAACCGAGTACACACCGGCCGGATGGTCCGGAATGCTGTAGCGGCCGTCCGCGTCAGTCATGACCGTGCGGTTGCCCAGCTTGACCTCAACGCCGGCAAGCACCTGGTCAGTGCTCGCGTTGAAGGCACCGTCCTTGTCCATATCGCGGTACGCCATGCCCTCAAGACCAGAGAGTGGCAGATCCACGCGCACACCGGCGACACTGCCGCCGGCGGCTTCCTCACGGCTGACCTCGAAGGGTTGGGAGTACAGTGTCTGGCCGTTGACACGCACGGTCAGTGCCAGATCGCCATCCTGTGAGAACGGAGCCAAGACGGAGAATTTGCCATCCTGGCCGGTCACGTTCAAGTCATGGGATGCGCCGAAGCCGTCCATGAAGGTAACTTGGACGCCTTCCTGGGGCATGCCAAGACCATCGAACACAGTTCCCTCAACGCGGTAGCCGGTGTAGTACTCCAAGAGTACCACTTGGCGAACGCCCTCGGTTTCAGTGCCAAGGATGCTCTGGTGGATCGCGCGCCAGTGGGCAAGCGAATCGCCCGGCGCCCTGGACTGGAAGCCAGCCGACTGGGACATGATCATGTCGCCGAAGGACTGGGCGTACATCGTGTCCAGGAATCGCGGCTGGACGTCCAGGCTGGGCTGGACCGGAATGGGCGTGCCCGTCAGCGTCTGGCCCTTCAGGTAGGCCTGGTTGCCGATGACCTCGTACTCCCGGCCGCTGCTGTCCCGGAAGCGCGGCTCCTCGTAACGGAACGAGTTGCCGTTTGCATCAATGCCGTACTGCTCCATGGTCAGCGTGAGGCCGCCACCGCCACTGAACTTGTACCCGACGAACTCGTCAGGATTCTTGTTGGCCAGATAGGCGGGGGCGTAGAAAATGCCGGGCTGATCCTGGAAAGGATACATGCGGCGGTCGACGCCGAGGTACTTGATGCTGCGGTCCGTGTCCTCGGAGAGCTGGTCGAACAAATCGTACACATCATCGCCGGTCACGTAGCGCTGCAGGATTGTGTATTCACGGTCCGAGCGCTTCTCGGGGCCAATCGCCAGAAGGCCTTCGTCGTACGAGGTTAGCGTGGCGCGGACGGCGTCCGAGTTGCGGCCCGCCGGCGAGGAGAAGTAATCGCTGTTGATCATGAGGATTGACAGCCACGACATGGCCTCCTCCTCCGACTCGCTGGCCAGGAACCGGCCAGCAATGTTGTAGTGGTGCTGGAACGGATCGGCGACCGTGGGGTGAAGGCCCACGTTGGTTGCCCAGTGACCGTAGTCCCACCAAGCCAGGAACGCAGGACGTTCCTCAAGAGGCACGTCTTGATCCAGGGTGGCCAGGTACTGGAAGGCCTCCAGCCAGCCGTTGTCCTGGATGTCGAAGCTCAGGCCAAAGGCACCCCAGCGCTTCTCGTTGAAGAAGTCGTGCTCGGCTTCGACGGCGCGGGGCACGGCAGCATCGACGCCCAGCCATGCGTTGGGCATCACCAACAGGAGAGCCACCGCAAGAACGCCAAGCGACGCCTTCCAGGTCAGCGATTGGATGCTGTTGATCGCGGCGTTGCCCTGGCCGTACAGGCGCCGGAACCGGGCACGCACCTCATCGAAGCCCAGGCGGGTCACGATGTAGGCCACCATGCCACCACTCAGAATTGCGAACACGGGCGCCGCGTTGAAGACGAAACGGCTGGCAGCCAAAGCCATGAAGATTGCCAGGATACCCCAGCTAGCCATCAGCAGCCAGGCGCCGTCACCCTTCCAGCCCTGCTTCACGGCCCGGCCCAGGCCCCACAGGGCGAGGAAGAATGTGAAGAAGCCCATGTTGGCCACCACGAAGCCCAGCTCGGTGCGCTGCGCCTCTGCGATGGTCGAGTAGAGCTTGCTCTGCTGGAAGTAGCCCAGCCCAGTGAAGATGGTCTGCCAGACGTCAGGAACGACGAAGCGAGCAATCAGCAGGCCCAGCACGCCAACGAGTAGCAGGGTGGGGAAGACGACCACCGAAGGCATTTCACGGGTCGGGATGAGCGCCGCGCTGGCAATCAGCATGCCCAGCAGCACGTAGACCGTGGCCATGATCGTGTTGGCGGTGAAGCCGACCGTGAGGTACCAGGGAAGGGGCAACAGCAGGACCATCAGGATGGGCAGCAAGTAGACGCCGAAGATCGGCACCGAGTCCTTGTGGCGCTGGTGATCCAAGAGCAGGTGGACGCCGTAGGCGACAGCCATGACGCCCAGGGCGTACGGGTAGCCCTTCCAGGTCAGTGCGGTCGCCGCCAGCGCCGTGCCGGCCAGAGCGGACCAGAGCAAGGCGACCTTGTTTTCGGCAAATGCGGCCTTGATGCCCTCGGCACGCCCGGCGGCGTCCTCCCACTTGCGCACGTAGGTCTTGTGCTTCACCGATCGCAGCGCTTTGACCAGGAAGGCAAAGGCGAGCGTGATGAAGAACATCGTCGTGGCGTCGTGGTCAGCGAAGCCGAAGATGCTGCGCTGGATGTGCGGCGCCGAGACCGCCATGAAGAACCCGGCCCAGAGGCCACCGCGGCGGCCAAAGAGTTCGGCGGCCAGCAGGTACACGGGAATGATGGTGAGCGCACCCCAGAGTGCGACGCTCAGGTTGAGCGCCAGGCTGACGGCGCTTTCGACGCCAGCCGTGTCGAGGATGCCTGCCAAGAACGCCGTATCCCAATCATAGATGGGTGGATTGGGGTTGTAGGCGCCGTTCGGGTAGTTGATCGCAGGGTCGAAGATGAGGCTTTCACCGGTGGAGACGATGTGATCGACGGTGCGGTCGTGATAGTAGGGGTCGTTGCCTGAGTACAGGTAGCGTCCAGCCTCCTCGTCGTGGGCGACGCCCACGTTGAAGGCGATTCGGAGCACTAGTGCCAGGATGATGAAGATCCCTAGCCAGATGCCAATCGTTTTCGGGGACAGCTCTCGCGAGCGATCCGGCGATGCTTGTCGTGCCATTTCCAGTTCCACCGATGGTGTCCCCTAGGAATAGGGGGAAACTGGCCGGCCATTGAGGCCCTGATAATAACATTGCCCTCGCGCCAGGGGGCGATTCGGGGGGCCTGGGGCGGGTTCGCGACCCTGGCCGGGCACAGGGGATCGGGGTTTTGCTGCCTGGTTGGCAGGGCGTGGGGCTGGTGGCGGCGCCCTACAGCGATGGTTCCTGCAGCCTTCCGGAGGCTTGGCGGCTGCCCTGGTTTAACTTTTTTGATTCAAAAGGGTGCAAACGGGTGCCGTCCGGGCTGGGTGTGGCTTCAGTAATCCGCTGATTGCCCTTGGGGTGCAGCCGCAACGTGTCGGGCAGCGAGCCTGGCGTCGTGGGCTTGGGCTTGCGTGGGCGTTGCGGAGTCGAAGACGGTGGTGACTGAGGTGGACGAAGAGGTTGGGGCTGCGCGCGGCCACACGGGGGCAGGTTTCAGCCGACGGGAGCTATTTAATTTCTCCAGATTCTTGGCGACAACGGTTGGGCGAAAAATGCTGGGACTCGGTGGGAGAGCGCGCACGGCGCCCAGGCAACGCCGCTTGCGCTGGGCGGTTGGATTGGTGATCGCAGCCGTTGCCCTCGTGGCCATCCCTGGAGGGTTGGGCGGTATCGCCAGCAGCATGCCCCACGGCGCACTTCTGGCCCACCCCGATGCCTCGCCGGGTAGCAGCGCCTATGGTCGCGCCGTGGCGGCCTTGGGTGACATCGACGGTGACTCCTACGGTGACTTTGCAGTGTCCGACCCGCTTGACGGCGCCGGACGCGTGTTCATCTACACTGGCTCCCCCGATGGCGTGCCCCGTAGCGATGCCACGCCGCAGTGGACGCTTTCCGGCGCCGAGGCACGCGATCAGTTTGGCAAACGCATCGCGTCGGCCGGCGACGTTGACGGGGACGGGCTATCCGACCTGCTCGTCGGCGCCTGGCTGGCCGCAGGTGCCGACGGACAGCGCCGTGCCGGTGCGGCCTACCTGTTTCTGGCCGCCGACCTCCCGACCGCCACCGGCGTGGGCGATGCCGCATTGACCCTCCTGGGAACCGGCGGCGATGACCGGCTGGGCTGGGGCCTGGCGGGGGGCCTGGATGCAACCGGCGACGGCGTCCCCGACCTGTTGGTCGCGGCCCCGCTGCGTGATCCTGCCAACTCGGGCGCGGTGCACCTGGTTTCGGGCGCCTTGCGTGGTACGCTTGAGATTGACAGCGCGGCCCTGGGTACGGTGGTGGGCGACGCGCCAGCGGACGAACTGGGCAGCACGGCGCTCCGCTTCGTGGGGGACCTGGATGGCGACGGGCGCAGCGAATGGATCGTTGGGGCCCCCAAGCATGCCAGTGTCAATGCGGGTCGCCTGTACCTGTTGGGCCATGACGCCCAAGGGCCCGTTGACGAGGCAGCTCGAGCAATCTGGGAGGGGGACGAGAACGGCCACCTGTTTGGCTATGCAGCCGCCATGCACGGCAGCAAGCTGGCCGTCGGCGCCCCGTTTGCCGACGGCGGTCGCGTGTACCTCCTGGATCCGACAACGGGATCGGGCCGAGCCAGTGACCTGACGAGTCAAATCATCGACGGCCCCGAGGCCAGCCAGTTCGGTTGGAGCCTGGCCAGCGGCGACTTCGACGGCGACGGTGACGTTGACTTGGCCGTCGGCGCGCCCCGTGCCCAACACGGCGGCTTGCGCGCGGGGGCAGTCCTGTACTTGCCTGGGCCCCTGCCCGAAGGGGCTAGCGACGCGCAGGCCATTGGAGCCTTGCTGGGGGGAACGATCCAGGGGGGTCGCGCGGGGGACACGGTGGACTTGGTGGCCGCGCCTGATGCGCAGCACCACCAGGGCATTCTCGTCAGCCAGCCCGAGGGGGGCGCATCGCCGGCTCACTTGCTTCTCAACCGCCCACCGACGGCAGTGTTTCCGCCCCGCGCCGTGGAGTGTGAAGGGCCCATGACGCCGGTCGAACTGGATGCCCGAGACAGCAGCGACCCGGACGGCACCATTGCACGCTTTTCCTGGCGGACCGAGCATGGTTGGAGCGCGCAGGGCGAACGGCTCACAGTTGAGATGGGCGTGGGTGCCTACGACATGCATCTGGAAGTCACCGACGCCTTCCTGGCCCGGCACGTCACGGCTGAGGTCGTGGAGGTCATGGATCACGATCCGCCGACCGTAAAGATCCTACGGGCAGAGGAGCGGCAACTGTACTTCCGTGACAGCCAAGTCAACCTGCAACTGCCGGAGGGTACCGACTTGCCTCCCTGGGTCCTGCACGCCGGCCACGTGACCTTCATCGCCGAGGCGGACGACGCTTGCTCCGGCATCGACCGCGTCGAATTCCTCATCGATGGCGAAATCGCACACGTGGACACGCAAGCGCCCTACACGTTCCGGTACGATCCCTGGCTGGTCTTCCCGGCGACCCACACCGTGACGGCGCGCGCATTTGATGGCGCTGGCAACCACGCTGATGATTGCCGCAGCGCCGCCGGCGTTGGCAACATTGGCCCCCATCCCCTTGGCCACGGTGTTCCCTTCGACACTCTCACGCCACGAACGGCCAGCCAGGAGGCAACCCTGGGGAGCCGCTGCACGGCCGCCGTTCTGGAAACCATCATCGATGAGGTCACTCCATGACGCGCAAGCAACCGCCGGGCCCCGGGCCAGGTGCCCCGCCAGGCCTCCCGCCCGGCGCCCGGC
>JBFJVP010000018.1:0-16241 GCA_041624075.1 Thermoplasmatota archaeon
CACCAGTGGCCTCGTCGCCGACGCCCGCAGCTTGGTTGACCGCGCCCGCGTGGACGCCCAGATGAACCGCGTCACCTACGACGAGCGCATCCCC
Source organism: Thermoplasmatota archaeon (assembly GCA_041624075.1). GTDB lineage: Archaea > Thermoplasmatota > E2 > JACPAO01 > JAHFTW01 > JBFJVP01. The sequence goes on from JBFJVP010000018.1 coordinate 95, forward strand.
GTCGAGACGCTGGTCAAGAAGATCTGCGACTTCAAGCAGTCCTACACGCAATTCGGTGGCGCCCGTCCCTTCGGCACAGCCTTGCTGGTTGCGGGCGTGGACGACAACGGTCCCCACCTCTTCGAGACCGACCCCTCCGGTGCCCTCATCGAGTACCACGCCAGCGCTGTCGGCAGTGGCCGGACCCTCGCGATGGAGTTCCTGGAGGAGCACTACACCAACGACCTGACGATTCACGCGGGCGTGGAATTGGGCCTCAAGGCCCTGCACGCTGCCACCGAGGGCCAGCTCAATGCGGCGGCCCTGGAGATCGCCACTGTGGACGGCGACGAGCACTTTGCCAAGCTCACGCCCAAGCAGGTGGCTGAGTACGTCAAGGGCGCCCTGGGCGCGTCTGGCGACTCGGAGAAGGAGGCCTGACGTGGCCAATCGTCACGGACCCGCCCAGACCGAATCGGGGGTGCACGCCTGAGCGTCAGTCTCGATGAAGCGGTCGTCGCCCGCCTGGCCCGCTTCGGTGTCACGTTCGAAATCCTCGTCGACCCCGACGGCGCCGAGGGTCTGCTTCACCGCTTGGACGACGACGCCGACGAGAAGGCCACGGACCAGGAAATCCTTGACATCTTGGCCGTCGATGACGTGTTCGTCGACTGGTCCGAGGGCGAGCGCGCCAGCGAGGAACAACTGGAGAAGGGCTTCTCCACCACGGACGTGGCGGCGGTCGCCCGCCGCATCCTCGATGAGGGGGAAATCCAACTCACGACGGAACAGCGGAAGCGGATGCTGGATCAGAAGCAGCGCCGCATCGTCGACTACATCGCCCGCCACGCCTGGAATCCCCAAACCAAGACGCCTCACCCCCGGGACCGCATCGAGCGGGCGCTGGAGGAGGCGAAGTTCCGCACCGATCCCTTGCGGCGCACCGAGGATCAGGTGAGTGAGGCGATGAAGAAGCTGCGCCCTCTGATGCCGATCGCCTTTGAGCGCGTGCGGGTGGCCATCAAGGTGCCCAGCGAGCACACGGGACAGGCGTATGGGGTCGTGCGCCAGCTCGGTGATTTGAAGCGCGAAGAGTGGCAAAACGACGGCTCGCTGATTGCCGTGCTGGAAATTCCCGCCGGTGCGCAGACGGAGATCTACGATCGCCTCAACTCCGTTACCCACGGTGCCGTTGAAACCAAACTATTGGACTGAAACCATTTGATTCCAAGGAGACTATCATGAAGAGAACCATCGTCCTCCCCGGCGACACCATCCCGGGCGAGGGACATGAACCCGGCGCCGGCACCCGGCGCATCGGCGACAACCTTGTCGCCACCACCATGGGCCTCGTGTACCCGCGAGGCAAGCAGGTCAACATCGTTCCCGCCAATGGTCGCTACGCGCCCCGCGCCGGCGACCTGGTCATCGGCACGGTCATCGACGCCAATCCGGGCAACTGGATCATCGACATCCGTGCCCCTTGGCCGGCTCCGCTGCACGTCAGCGAGGCGCCGTGGCGCGTGGACTTCGGCGAGACCGCCGAGTACCTCGCCCCCGGCGACACGGTCCTGGCCAAGGTATTGTTCGTCGACGACCAGAAGAAGGTGCAGGTGACGCTCAAGGACCGCAACCTCAACAAGCTTGAGGGCGGCGAGGTCCTGGAATTCAGCCCCACCAAGGTGGCTCGCGTCATCGGTAAGAAGGGCTCGATGTTGAACCTGATCAAGGACTACGTTGAGTGCTGGCTCTTCGTGGGCCAGAACGGCCGCGTGTGGATCAACGGCGACCCCGATGAGGTGCTGTTGGCCAAGCAGGTCATCACGATGATTGCAGAACAGGCCCACGTACCGGGCCTGACCGACCGCGTCCGCGCGTTCCTGGAGGAGCGCAAGCCGGGCGGCGTCGACGCTGGGCTTGATGAAGCGGCCGCGTCGGAGGAGGAGTAACATGGGCGTACCCAAAGACGACATTCAACTCATTGACAAGAAGGGGCTGCGTATCGACGGCCGCAAGGCGGACGAGATTCGCCCCATTCACATCGAAGCCGGTGTCCTGCACCGCGCCGACGGCTCCAGCTACCTCGAATGGGGTGGAAACAAGGTCATCTGCGCCGTGTACGGCCCCCGTGAGGCCATGCCGCGCCGCGTGCAGAACGCCCGCAAGGCAGTCGTGCAGTGCCGCTACAACATGGCCGCTTTCTCGGTGGACGACCGCAAGCGCCCCGGCCCCGACCGCCGCTCGGCGGAGATCAGCAAGGTCATCAGCGACGCGTTCGAGAACGTGATCCTGACCGAGCAGTTCCCTCGTGCCAGCATCGATGTCAGCATGGAGATCCTTGAGGCTGCAGCCGGTACCCGGTGCGCGGCCCTGACTGCTGCCGCTGTGGCCTTGGCCGACGCGGGTATTCCCATGAAGGGCATGGTGTCCGCCGTGGCCGCCGGCAAGGCTGGCGGCAAGGTCATCCTGGACTTGGGCAAGGAAGAGGACAACTACGGCGAGGCGGACCTGCCCGTTGCCATCAACCACACCACGGGCGAGATCGTGCTGCTTCAGATGGACGGCCACCTCAGCCCCGAGGAGTTCGAGGAAGCCATCGACTTGGCCGCCGAGGGCTGCAAGAAGGTCCTGGAGTACCAGCGCGAGGCATTGCTGCGCCGAATGGAAACGGTGCAAGCCGAGCGTGACGCTGCATCCGAGGACGCTGGCGTCGACCCGGGCGTCGACATCGACGAGGATGATCCGTTTGACGACGACTCTGCCGCCAGCCGGTCGGATCGCAAGGAGCGCCGGGACGAACCCCGTGGCCGTGGCGGTCGCGGTGGCCCCGGAGGACGAAGCGGCGGCAAGCGCACCAGTGGCGGGCGTGCCCCGTCGGGTGGCCGTGGCGGTCGCCGGAAGCCCTCCCCCAAGAAGGAGGCCTAAACCATGGAGAAGAACCCCGTTTCAGTCATCAAGCAGGACTTCGTGCGCAACCTCCTCAAGGAAGGCAAGCGCGAGGACGGTCGTGGCTTGGACGATTTCCGCGACTTGGAGATCACGACCAATTACATCAGCAAGGCCCAGGGCAGCGCCCGCGTGCGGCTTGGCAAGACGCAGCTCGTGGCTGGCGTGAAGGTGCAGGTGGAGACGCCGTACAATGACACGCCCAAGCGTGGCAATTTCATGACCAGTGCCGAACTGAACCCCATGGCCAGCCCCTACTTCGAGCCGGGCCCGCCCCGCATCGAAGCCATCGAGTTGGCGCGTGTCACCGACCGCAGCCTGCGCGAGTCCGGCATCATCGACATGGAGAAGCTCTGCATCGTCGAGGGCGAGAAGGTGTGGGCGGTCTTCGTGGACCTGCACATCCTGGATTACGACGGCAACCTGTTCGACGCATGCAGTATTGCCGCACTGGCCGCTGTCCTGTCCGCCGAGCTTCCCGCCGTGTGCCCCAAGACTGGTTACGTGGCCTTCGAGGACGGGAAGCCCCGGCCCCTGCCGCTCAACTTGGACAATGCCACGTTCAGCACCACGTTCGTCAAGATCGATGACAAGGTGCTTGTGGATGCTCACCTATACGAGGAGCTGATCTGCGATGCCCGCGTGACCGTGGGCGTCGATCCGGCTGGCAACCTACGCGCTGCCCAAAAGGGCGGCCACGGGTCCTTCACGCTGGATGAGGTGAAGGAGATGCGCAAGAAGGCGCACTCGTTTGGCTCAGAGATCTTCAAGCAGATCCAGGCGGCTGTCAAGGAAGGCCAGAAGGCTGCCTAGGGCCCCCGACGCTGCTTGGACTCCTTGAGCCAAGCCTGGACGTGATGCGGCGACGGACGCTCGGGGGATGTCCCTGGCGTTCGTGGCTTCCTTTTCCTTCACTTTCTCCGTTTCTTGCATGGCTGGAGGCGTGCCGGGCCCCGTGTGCGCGATTCTTGCGTCGCACCACTTTTAAACGACTTTGCCAATTCAAAGTGCGTGGGTGCCTGGCTCATCCTACCACCACCTGGCCGGGTCCCGCCTGGCTGGCCGGGAAACCGGCCAGCCAGTTGTTTCTCCAAACCGGGCGTCTCGGTGCTAGAGGACTGTGACGACCAGCGTCTGTTGGCCCGCGTTCTCGACGTGGTCGTAGCCAACCACTTTCAATTCGTGGTTGCCTTGGCTTTCCTGTGACGTATCCCACTCCCACTCGTACGGAGCGGTGTTGTCCGTGTGCCGCAGGACCCCGTCGACGTAGAATTGCGCGTAGGCGACGCCGCTGGCGCCGCCGTTAACCACAGGGTCCTCGATTTCAGCCACGACCGTGGTGGTGCCGGTGACGACCGTGGTGCCATCGGGTGCGTCCGTCTGGTTTTCCCCGGAGACGATCTGATCCGCCGCTTGGCTTGCCGCACCCGTTGTGGCATCGCACGCGCCTGCGGCCAGGGCCATGCGGCATGCGCCGTCGGCGGTACTGGTTGCGGTTGGTACACCCTGCTGCACTGCGGGTGGAGGAGAAGGCGTGCTTTGACCCGTTGCCGTGCCGCAAACGGACTCGGAAAACGCAGTGCCGCAGTTCTCTTCCAATACCTGCTCGGCGCCCGTGGGGTCCGAAGCGGCCACGGCGGTCGGCTCCACGATGGTCACCGTGGGCTCGGTGTTGTCCAAGAACACGTCAACACTCACAGGCGGCTCTTCGTCGTGGCAAGCCACGTCGGTTGCACGGGCTTCAACGGTGTAGGGGCCGTCGGGGCCGTCCAGCGTGAAGGCGCCCGCGTAAGCGGTCCACGCGCCCCCGTTGACCCGGTACTCGATGGACGCCACTCCGCTGCCGTCGTCGCTTGAGGTGATCGTGAAGGGAGTCAGGCTGGACACGTACCAGTGGTTGCTGGTCCACTGGGGGCTACCCACATCGATGCTGCTGGCCGGCGCCGTGGAGTCGATGCGGATGGTCTGCGTCCGGTGGGCTTCCTCGTTGCCCGCGTTGTCGGTCGACCAGTACTCGATCGTGTGGACGCCATCGCCGGTCACCTGGAATGGGCCCGAGTAGGTCTGGGTGGGGCCGTTGTCAACCCTGTAATATGTGGCGGCCACGCCGCTGGCGCCGCTGGCAGGATTGTCGACGGCGGAAAGGCTCACTGTCGCGGGGCTCTCATCCCAGTCGGGGTGGCACGTGGGTTCGGCATTCACATCGATCGTGGTGGTCGGAGGCTCCGTGTCCCCTGCCGGAGCAACGTCCACGTTGATGTTCTTGATCTTCCAGTAGCCAGAGTCCCAGCCGCGAAACGCGTCGTTGTAGTACCGGAACATGAGGCGGATGTCGCCGCTGGCCTTGGAGGCCGGCACCTCAATGGTCTCGCCGAAGCCGAAGTCGTTGTCGAAGCGGCACCAGATGACCGAGTCGCTGTCGGCCAACTCGGTGGCATCGTTCTGGCACGACTCGTTGTCGGTGCAACTGGTGAATCCGCTGCTGAACACCTTGACGATGATGATCTGGCCGATGTCCACCGTGCCATCGTTGTCACCCAGATAGTCAAAGTCGAAGCTGAGCGTGAAGCCCGCGTCGCCCACGTTGATGACATCCGTAATCAGCCGGCTGTCATGGTCGTCGCCCTCCGTGCGGCTGGCGTCGGCGCGATACCACGCACCATCGTCGCGCCAACGGCCGTCCCCGTCCCGCGACAGCGTGCAACCGAACTGGCCGTCGTCGGCCCAATCCTGATTCAACCAATTGCTCGGAATCGCTTGCACCCCGGGAATACCCAGGGGCACGGAGCTGAGAACCAGCATGAACAGGATCAAGGCATGTGCTACGCGGGGGCGCCTTCCAACCATGTTAACCAACCATCGTTGAATCAGGCGGCACTTAAATCATGTTTTGGGCAGCTTGGCGGCTGCTGGGGCCGCCCCCGACGCGGAACTCCGGCTGACTCCGGGGTGCGGCCCGCGCCGCTGTCGCGGCATGCGCCGTCCGCTGCCAGTCATCGTGGCACGCACAGCATGGCAACCGGCACCGCGCGCCCCTGGCGGTGGGCGCGGCCCACAGCATCTTGGCTCCATGGCGCCCCGCCCTCCGCACCCGACCTCGCATCCCACCTCGCTGCTAAACGCTTAAATGGCAGCGGCCTTGGCCAAGCTACACAGCCCAGGGGCTCGGCTCCCGGGCAACAGGAGATTCCTTCCATGGCCGCTTCCACGAAGAAGGTCGGCGCCGCCGGCCGCTACGGCGCCCGCTACGGCGCTCTTGCCCGCAAGCAGGTTGCCACCATCGAGCGCGTGCAGCGCGCCAAGCACACGTGCGTCCGCTGCGGCGCCGCCGCAGTTCGGCGCGCCGGCACGGGCATCTGGTCCTGCCGCAAGTGCGACCACACGTTCGCCGGCGGCGCATACACGCCCCGCACGGGTGCCGGTCGCGGAGCCACCAAGGCCCTGCGCGGCATCAATGACAAGCTCGTTCGCGCGGCTGAGGAAGACCGCCCGGGACAGGCCTAGCATGCCCTACAAGTGCGGCATCTGCAAGAAGCGCGTTGAGTTCAACGCGCAAAACATCGGCATTCGGTGCCCGTACTGCGGCTCCAAGATCTTCTACAAGGAGCGCCCGACCGTCGCCAAGTCCATTCCAACGGACTAGGCATGGGGGCCGACGCTGTGGCGCGGCACGAAGCCCACTTGCAACTTGAGTGCGTGAGCGCCCAAGCTGCGAGTTGGATCGTTGCGGCGGTTCAGCCTGAGCTGGATGATGCGCCAGGCGGAAGCGCGGTGAAACTGTCGATCCAGGATGCGTGCGTCCAGGCATCGATCCACGCCACGAGTTTGGCGGACCTCCGGGCATCCGTCAACAACGTCGTGCGCCTTCTGGATGCCGCCCACAATGTTGCCACTCAATCGGCGTAAGCCAGTCGGCTGCCCCGGCGCTTTGGTATGTGCCAAGCGCAAAGATTAAGGGCCTTCAGGCCAGCGGAGGGGCCATGACGAGCCACACGCTGCTGGCGGCGCTTGCTTCACTGATGCTTGCCTTGGCAGGCTGTGCGTCCGACTCATCGGAACCGACGGAGGCCCAGCAGCCCGAGAGCCAGGAGCCTGATCAGCCTGATTCTGGCCAACAGCAGCCGGAACAGGAGCAGGGCCCAGCCGCCGAAGAGCCTGAGGCGCCGTCCGGCGGAGGTAACGAATCCGCTCCGAACACGGCTCCGGAAGGCAGCTTGTCCGTATCGGCGCTGGAGATCACGGTTCCCGCCAACGTCACCTACATGATGTCGGGCACGGATGCAGACGGCGATGCCCTGTCCTGGACCCTGGATGTGGATGGGGATGGGGCCGCCGACTCGGAGGGTTCCAGTCTGCCGTTCAATTTTACCTTCAGTTTCACGGACGCTGGTAACTACACGGCGACGTTCGTGGTGACCGATGGCGACGCGTCGGTCGAGAAGAACCTGACCGTGGTGGCTCTTGAACCTGCGGACGATGGTCCCTTGCAGGTCGCAGAAGGCAGTTGGCACACGGGTGGCATGGCTGAATGCGCGGTGGGTGAATACACGCCCGAGGCTGACGGTGTCCTGTACTCCTTCTTCGAGGTTGATCCGGCAACCTGGGGCTTGCCCTTCACGGCCCAACTGTCGGGGACGGTGCCCCATCTGACGGGTGACCTGCCGGTGGGCGGCTGGGGTGTCGACTTCGTAGGCGACGATCTCAGCTACATGGAGAGCAACTACGCCGATGCTGACGGCGCGGTTTCTGGCACTGTGGCCCAGGGTGCTGCCTTTGGCGCCTTTTGGAGTTGTTTGGGTGGCGCCATGAGTGGCACATATGCGGCTGGTTAGTCGCGCCACCAAGTTCCGGCAGGGGGCTTCTCGCCGGGCAGGTGGCTGACGACAAAGACTAAAGGCTAGCTAATCAGGGTACGCTACATCCATGAAGCCTATTGTCGCCACCCTGTTGATGCTCAGCCTCGTTACGGCGGGCTGCACGTCGGACGGCGCCGAGTCGGATCTGCTCACGAGTGATGCCGGCTCCGACGATAACCCGGCAACGAGCCAGCCGCAGGACGGCGGCGGCGCCGACCAACCTGCCACCGGTGGCAATTCCAGTGCCGGCAACGGTACAACTTCCGATGACACGCCGGAGACGGAGGAGCCCAACACGCCGCCTACGGCCGCGTTGCAAGCCAACGTCACCGAAATCGTGGTGCCCGCAGACGTGCAGTTTACCCTGGAAGGCAGCGACGCGGATGCGGACACCCTTTCATGGACTCTGGACGTTGACGGCGATGGCGTTGCCGACTCCGAGGGGACCACGCTTCCGTTCAACTTCACGTTCAGTTACACCACGGCCGGCAACTACACGGTGACGTTCAACCTCACCGACGGAGAAGCCAGCGTCTCGGAGACCCTCGTGGTTGAGGCCACCGAGCCGGTGGCCGAAGAGGTGCCCGGCGAGCCGGACCTGTGCTCCGGACCCGATCCTGCTGGATCTGACGTGGTGCCCGGGCAGGTGTACGCCGTCGAAGCGTCCGACGGGCTTGAATACTACTACCGGGAAAGCAACGGCATCGCGGGCCTGCAACGAACCACCGCGGAGGCGCCGGTTTGGGGCTGGAACGACCCTGATGGCACCTGCGCCGACGGCGACACCATGATTTACTAGAGGGGTCCAGGCCTCCCGACGCTTGTCCAACCTCCCCCCACCCTTTTTCTACCCCGCGCCCGTCGGCGGCTCCGCCCATGACGGCACCTGTTGCCAAGCAACTGCTGGCGTGCGGTGCGGTACGGTTCGGTGACTTCACCCTCACCTCCGGTGCCAAATCTCCGTACTACGTGGACGTGAAGATCGCTAGCACCGATCCTGCCACGCTCCGAATCATTGCCGATCGGCTCGTTCAGCTTGCGCAGGATCGCGGGCCGTTCGATGCCGTGGCAGGCATGGAACTTGGAGCGGTGCCCCTGGCGACGGCTGCGAGCCTCGTGGGGGACCTGCCGCTGCTGATCATCCGCAAGGGTGAACGAAAGCACGGCACGGGTCGGCGAATCGAAGGCCGCGATCCCAAGGGCATGCGGGTGCTCGTCGTTGAAGACGTGACGACAACCGGCGGATCCACCGTGGATGCGGTCCGGGTGCTGCGCGATGCAGGGGCTACCGTGGACTTGGCGATCGTGGTGGTTGATCGCGAGTCGGGCGGCGCGCAGGCGTTGGCCGACGAGGGTGTGGAATTGTTAAGCCTGGCCCGAGCAAGCGAACTGCTTGCAACGCCCGAGGCTAGGGAGGCATTGGCTTGAGCGACGAGAATGGACGCAAGGGTGGCGAAACACGGGTTCTGCTGGTTGGTGGCGGTGCCCGCGAGCACGCCATGGCACGGCTGATCACGCGCAGCTCCGAAGCAGAGCTGCTGGCCGTGATGAAGCACCGAAACCCGGGCATCGCGGCACTGGCGCGAGCCGTTTACATTCATGATGAACTTGATGTCCCGGCGGTGGTCGCCTGGGCGCGAGAGCACGGCGCGGACTTGGCCGTCGTTGGCCCCGAGGCGCCACTAGAGGCCGGCTTGTCTGATGCCTTGCAGGAGGCAGGTATTCCCTGTGCCAGCCCCCGTCGGGCCGCCGCCCGCATTGAGACGGACAAGACCTTCATGCGGGAGCTGATGGATCGTCATGACGTTCCGGGTCGCTTGGCGTTCCACCGCTTCGACGCGTTGGAGCCGGCGCTCAAGTTCCTGGAGGAGCAGGGGCCGGTTTGGGCCATCAAACCGGTCGGATTGACCGGCGGCAAGGGCGTCCAGGTGTACGGCGACCACTTCGCTGACGTGGCGGGTGCCCAAGCCTATGTCCGCTCGATCTTTGAGAGTGGCGCCGGCGGTGGTGCCCTGCAGTTCGAGGAGCTGGCCGTTGGCGAGGAGTTCACGGTCATGGCCTTCACGGACGGCGAAACGGTCCTCCCCATGGTGGCCGTGCAGGACCACAAGCGCTTGCGTGAAGGCGACGAGGGTCCCAACACGGGCGGCATGGGCAGCTACTCCCAGTCTGACGGGCTGCTGCCGTTTCTGACCAGGGGCGAATACGCCGAGGCCGTGTCGATTCTGCAAGCTCTGGTGGCTGCCCTAGACGCCGAGGATTGCCGCTATGTGGGAACCATCTACGGGCAATTCATGCTGACTGCCGAGGGTTCCCGCGTCATCGAGGTCAATGCACGCTTCGGCGACCCGGAAGCCATGAACGTCCTGCACCTGCTGGAGACCGATTACGTCATGCTGCTGCGCGCCATGGTGGAGGGGCAGTTGTCCAAGCGCAAGCTCACATTCCGGCCCAACGCCACCGTTGTCAAGTACGCCGTTCCCAAGGGCTACGGCGACGGCAAGCCCGTGGCTGGTTCCCGGGTCAAGGTGGACGAAGCAGCCATCGCGGAAGAGGGCGCAACCGTGTACTACGCCAGCATCGATGAGTCGGCTCGCGGCCTGACGACCCTGACGAGCCGAACCCTGGCTGTGCTAGGCGAGGCCGAGACGATCTCCGAAGCCGAACGCATCGCAGAGGCGGCGCTCAAGTTCATCGAATGCGACGATCTGGTGGTGCGGCACGACATCGGCACGTCGGCTCTCATCGAGCGCCGCATCAAGCACATGAAGAACGTCCGCGAGCAGGCTCAGCGGGCTGAAGATGGGCAAGCGCAGGCTTCTGCGGGAGCCTGAACCAATGGGCGAAGGCGAGAAGACCGTCTACTTCGTTGGAACGGCCGGCGCTGGCAAGAGCAGCCTGGTTGGCGCCTACGATCGGTGGTGCAAGCGCCATGGCCTTGGCACGACACTGGTCAACCTGGACCCCGGTGCCGAGAACCTGCCGTACAGCCCCGACGTGGACATCCGCGACTACATCCGCTTGGATGAGGTCATGGAGGAGTACAGCCTTGGCCCCAACGGCGCCCAGGTGGCGGCGGCGGACATGGTCGCGGGCAACCTGGATGAGGTTCGCGAGGAATTGGATGCCTTCCGCTCGGAACAAGTGGTCATCGACACGGCCGGCCAATTGGAGCTCTTCGTGTTCCGGCAGTCCGGCAAGCACATCGTTGAGAACCTGAACCCCGGCAACAGCGTCATCGCCTACCTGTTAGACCCGGTGCTGGCCCGCACGCCCAGTGGCTTCAGCAGCCAGTTGCTGCTGGCCGCTACCACCCACTTCAGGCTCAACGAGCCCCTGGTCCACGTGCTGTCCAAGGCGGACTTGCTGCCGCCACTTGAACTGGACCGGGTGCTGTCCTGGTCTGCTGAGCCCATGGCCCTCGAGAACGATGTGCTGGGCGAGGATCCCTCGATGAGTCGAGAGCTGGCGGCCAACGTCACGCGCTTGCTCGAATCCATGGAAGTCAGCAGCACCCTGAGTCCCGTCAGTGCCCTGACAGAGGACGGCCTTGATGACATCTACGGGCTCATCCAGGCCGCCATTGGTGGCAGCGAGGATCAAACCCCTGAGTACGACACCTTCCTGGGGCCAGAGGATGATGACATCGATCTGGATGGGCGCTTCTGAGTTGCGCGGCTAGTGCTTGGGTGGCAGTTTCGGGCGTGCTCGGGGCTCGAGGTACGCAGCCCCTGTTTCCTTCATCTTTTCAATCACAGCGAGCGCCATGTCCTTGGGGCCGGTTGCGCGGATGATGATGTGGCCGCGTTGGGGGTAGCTGCCGATGGTGACCTCGGGGTATTCTCGTTCAAGGTCGCGCAGGGTTTCGAAGAAGCGGCTTTCCTCGGAGTACAGTTTGAGTTCCTCGATGTGGTTGGGCGTGCTGGTTTCAAGCCGGGGCCGGATGGATTCGTTGAACATTCGAACGAATTCTGCGGGCACGCCTGGGAGCGTGAAGAGCACCGTTGGTTTGGGCCCCGCAGTGATGATGGCGCCCAGGGCGGTGCCGACGTTGTTGGGCATGGCCTGGGCGCCCTCGGGCAGGTCTGCCATCTTGAGGATGCCGGGGTTGGGTTCGGGACTGTTGAAGTAGCCGAGGTCGTAGCCGTAGCGCACCCGTTCACGCATCCATTCCAGGTGCGTCGGGTCCCGCGTCAAGGGGACGCCCAAGGCGCGGGCGATGCCCTCCATGGTGCGGTCGTCTGGAGTGGGGCCCAGGCCGCCGCTGGTGATGGCATAGTCCAGGTCCAAGTCGTACAGGAACCGGCGGACGCTGCGCTCGATGTCAACCAGCTCATCGGTGCAGATCTCCACGCGGGCCAACTGGACGCCCATCGCCTTGAGTTCGTTGGCCAACCAGTGGCTGTTGGACTCGTGCACATGCCCGGCGAGGATTTCGTCTCCGATGATCAGGCATCCCAGGCGCTTCACGGCATGGTCATCATGCAGGGGGACTTGAACGGCGCGACGGCTGCCAGTCGGGCGTCGTTGGCCCCTTTGGCGGCTTTACGCGGTGGCCGGATCTCGCCGGAGCACGGTGGCCGCGAGAACGAGCAGCGCGATGGCTGTTCCAATAAGCACCGACAATCCCAATGCCAGGCCGCCGACGTCGAATGCAAAGACGATGGCGTCGACTGCCAGGACGACGGCGGCGCCGACGACGATGCCTCGCTCCCGGATGGCCAGGCCGGCCATGAGGATCGCCAGCATGGCGATGCCGAGGAAGATCTCGATGCCTCCACGGAAGCTGGGGTCGAAGCCTTCGAGCAGGTACATGACGTAGGACGGGGTGAGTCCGACGACGGCCAAGGCGAGGGCGACGTTGGGTAGGGTTTCGCGCTTGACCACGTTGATGACGGCCAGAGCCACCAGCCATGCTGTCGCCAGACTGGCCCAGATCAGTTCGCCACTGAAACTCGTCAGTTCCAGTTTGTTGACTGCTACACCGGTGGCCACCAAGTAGGCCGCCGTGGCGGCGATGGGTGGAAGCCCACGGCCCAGGCGCGTGGCCAGCAGGGCCACGGGCGCCAGCACTGAGACGATGGCCAAGCCATCGGCGATAGCCGTGTATGGGAAGGACATGGCCGTGAGCGGAATGAGGGCGGCCACGAAGAAGGCGTCCGACAGATCGTCTTGGCGAATGAACGCCAGCACAGCGCCGCCGACGGCGGCGGCCAGCCCGACGCCTAGCCAGATCAGACTGCCGGCGGTTTCGGTGGTGTCGAGCAGCATGACCAGTGCGAGCGCCGCCGCTCCCAGGAGGATGCCGGCCAGTCCGTACACGGCGGTAGCGCCGGCCGATCGGCTGTCGCCCGATCGGGACGCGTCCGGCTTGTAGCTGGCTTCGATCTGTGCCAGGGCCGCGTCGTCGATGAGGCCGGCCTGGTTCCAGCGTCGCGCTTCGCGAAGGGCCACACGGGCCTCACGGGCATCCATTGTGTGGGCCTGCGCAGGCCGTGCACATGAGCCTTGCCGGTCAAGTATCGGCGTGTGCCGGGTTAGCACGGAGCACATCATCGGCGGCCCTGGGCGAAAGCGTGCCTCGTCCGGCGGTTCCCACAATGCCGTATGCCGGCGGCGCCTGCCTCCGTTACCGTGGGTGTCGGTTGCCGGCGGCGGCTCAGCAGGAATCCATCATGGCCGCAAAGGCGGCGCCCTTGGGCCTCGGCGACCCTGTACGGGCAAAGGCTGCCTCGATGGCAGCGCGTTGCAGGGCCTGGGTCCTCGGTCAGGCTGCATTCAGCAGAAGTCCATCATTGCAGCGACGGCCGCTCCCTTGGGTCGCGGCGCGCCTGCCGCCTTGAAAGTCGCCTCGATCGCCGCCCGTTGCAAGGCCCTGCGGGCCTCGGTCAAACCGGCGCTCAGGCGTAATCAATCAGGGCAGCGACGGCCGCTCCCTTGGGTCGCGGCGCGCCCGCCGCCTTGAAAGTTGCCTCGATCGCCGCCCATCCCCCGGCCAGTTCCGCCCACGTGGTCTGGGCCATGTGGCCGATGCGGAACACGTTGCCCTTCCACTGCGCCTGGGCGCCTGCGACGACGACGCCGAATTCGTCCTTGAGGCGCGGCCGGATGTCCTTGTCCTGGATGCCCTCCGGGTAGCGGATGGCGGTAACCGTGTCGCTGCGGAAGCCGGGTTGGGCTGCGAGTTCCAGGTTCGCGGCCTCGGCGGCGGCGCGGCAGGCGTCCGCCAGGCGCCGGGTACGGGCGAAGCGAGCGTCGAGGCCCTCCTCGAAGACCATGTCCAGGGCCTCCACGCAGGCCAGGTGGAGGGGGACCGCCGCCGTGTACGGGGTCTGGTTGTCCTTGTGGGCGCGGTCGATGTGCTTCTTCAAGTCCAGGTAGTAGCCGGGGGAATCCAACTGTTCGTAGGCGCGCTCGGACACGCCGACGAAGGCCAGGCCGCTAGGGCCACCGATGCACTTCTGGCTGCCCATGATGGAAACGTCGAGGCCCCAGTCGAAGTCCACGGGCGCGCTGCCGGTGGCGGTAATGGTGTCCGCAATGCATAGTGCGTCGTGCTTGCGGCACAGCTCCGCGATGTCCTTGCCTTGGTTCATGACGGCAGTGCTGGTCTCGTTGAGGGTGAAGGCTACCGCCTTGGTGCCGCCTTCCTCCAGCGCCGCTTCCAGGGCACCGAGGTCGTGGCCGCCGCCCCACTCGGAGGTGATCCGGACGGCGCTGGGGCCCGCGTAGCGCTCAACGAGATCCGCCATGCGCTCCCCGAACTTGCCATTGTCCAAGCCGATGGCGCGGTCGCCCCACTTGACCAAGTTGGAGATGGCGGCGTCCATGCCGGCCGTGCCGCTGCCGGCAAGCACGGCGACGTGCCTGGTTCCGATGAGCTTGCGCAGGCCTTCAAAAAGGCGCCCGTTGACCGCACCAAACTCCGGGCTCCGGTGGGCCATGGCGGGCCTGGCCATCGCTTCCCGAACCCGGGGATGGATCTTGACCGGGCCGGCCAGCAGGAAGGTGTTGTCTTGGACGTCGAAGGGCACGCGGCGGGCAGGCCGCCTCGGCGTCATAACCTGTTCCCGTCGGCTCAGTGGCGCCGCGTCCAGGCCACGGCGCCCAGCAGCGCGAGGGCGCCCACGGCCCAGCCGGTGCCAGGTGCCGAGGCTTCCTCAGCCTCGACGGGTGTTGGCTCCATGGCCAAGGCGAGGCCGGCGTGCACGATTGGGAACTTGTAGCCGTCGGCGTCGCAGCCGTCATCGCCGTACATTTGCATCGTGCTCCAACGAAGGAGTTCGACCCGCAGATCACCAGGAGGTCCCTCGCTGCTCAGGGTCACGGGGAAGCTCCCGTCAATGGAAAACGTCGAATCGTCAGATGGTCGCCAGGCCCACGACGCGTTGTTGGGCTCTGACTTGTGGAGTGTATACTGCTCGGTGGCCGAGGAGTACGATGCCCCGGCTCCGGCCGACATGTAGAGCCGTAGGTCTTGGGGCGGCGTACCCAGGGGGCAGTAGATTTCTGCCTCGATGTGCACTCGGTAGCTCTCCTCTCCACCGGCGGGCAACAAGATCGACAATGGGCTGAGGTTCACCTGCAACTCGGCTGTGGCGACGCGCCCGTCGGCCAGTTGGTCCACGACGGGCTGGGCGGCCGCAGAGGGGAGCAGGACAATGAGTGCGACGAGGGCAATCCGCATGGTTCTCCAGCCGCACCGGCGTACTTCACGCTTACCTGCGCAACAAGTCCATGAGCGGACCCGGCGTCCCCGTCGCGTGTCCGGGTACACGCTTCGTCCGGCCGCCGCCGGGGACGACGCGGCCATCGCTCGCCTCTTCGCCGAGTACCACGCGGCCTTTGCTTTCGAGCTGGGGGAGCAGGACGTGGCCGCCGAGGGCCACACGGCCCGCGATTACTACGCCCAAGGAGCACTTCTGGTCGCCGAGGTGTGTGGCCAAGTGGTGGGCTGCGTTGCCTATGAGCCGTGGGGCGAGGGGCGGGCTCGGATGAAGCGCATGTATGTCCCGCCGAGCCAGCGGGGCAAGGGGCTGGGCCGAGCCCTGGCAACGGCCATCATGGATCGCGCCCGCGCCAACGGATACCGAACCATGGTGCTGGACACCACGGCGGCCATGGCGGCGGCAACCCGGTTGTATGAATCACTCGGCTTCGCGCCCTTCGAGCCCGACTACGTGGCGCCGTGCAGGGGTACCGTGTACCTTGCGCGTCAGCTCTAGGCGCACGATCGTGGCAACCCTCCCCGAAGCAACGCTGGAATCGTGTCGCCGCCCATTGGCATGCCGGGCCATCCGGGCGGCGCACGCCGGCCCGATTTTACGCAACCACCGCCATGGCTGCGCGTGCGCTTGTTCGTGGGG
>JBFJVP010000019.1:0-15941 GCA_041624075.1 Thermoplasmatota archaeon
ATCATGATCTTCCCCGAGGGCGAGAAGGGCGCCTTCCGTCCCGGCAGCGACTACCAGTTGGAGGAGTTTGCCCGGGGTTTCGTGCGCGTCGCCATGAAGACCCATGTGCCAGTGGTGCCCGTGGCGATCCTGGGCGGCGAGGAGGCCAACCCTGTTGGCACGCGCATCGAGAGCTACGAGGAACTGGTGAAAATGAAGGGTGGCCTGCCCATCCCGAAGAACCTGATTCCCAAGCCGGTGAAGTGGCGCATCCGGTTCTTGCCGCCCATCGATTTCACGCAGTACACGGAGGAGGATGCGGCTGACCGGGACTTGGTGCATTCCCTGGCGGAGCATGTGCGCGCTCGCATTCAGCGGGAGTTGCGCAAGATGAAGGTGGAGCGGGGCAATCCGTACCTCTAGCGTCGACCTGTCCCGAGCCGCGCGCTGAGGCGTAGCCGACCCCGGCCCAGAGCGTGCTTGGATCGTCGCGGTTCTGGGCTAGATGCGGACCTTGGCGCCGCCGGAGTCGTCGCCTGGGTCCCGCGAGTCGTCGCCGTCCACGTCACTTTCGTCCTCGTCCCAGTCGTCGTCCCATTCGCCGGGTGGCGGGGGCTCGTCGCCGAAACGAAAGCCCAGTTCGACCTCTTGCAGGTCGAAGGCGTCCTCCAGTTGGGCGATCAAGTCAACCACGGCTGCTGCGTACGCGGCGCGGTCGCGGTTGACGAGAGGGGCGTCGGGGTCGTTGGGGAGGAATTCGGGGGCGTAGATGCTGACCAGGTTGGGGATTCCGGGTGCCCATTGGATCAGTTCGCCCCGTTGGCCGCCCCGGCTGTGGCCCTCGTCGTCGAGTTGGGTCAGGTATTCGTAGAGTGGGTGCGCGAGGAGGATGTCTTCGAGGGCGGGGCAGGAGACTTGGCGGCTGAGCCAGTCCCGTACGATGTCCTCGGGGGCGAGCCAGCCTTCGTCGTCGGGGCAGTCCACGATCAGCAGCCGTTCGTCTTCGTTGGCGGCCAGGCTCTCCTTGGTGAAGCCTCGTTCGGGAAGGATGTGGCAGACGCTGCCGCCGCCTTCGAAGAGGAATGGAAGTTCCTCTTCGTCGTAGAACGGCTCGGCGGCCAGCAACTGGATGGGTCCGCATCCCTGGCATGTGGGGTTGGCGAGCACCTTGGCTACACTGGCCCAGTCGCCCAGGGGGGGCCTGGCGTGCTCGGCGACCGCCTTGGTGTCCTTGGGGGTCAGGAGTCCACCTCGGTGCTGCTGGTGGATGGATGCGCCGGTTGGGGCCCCTCGGGCAAGGGGGGCTTGGTGCTGGCGGGTCGGGGCAGGGGGTCTGCGGGCAGGACGACCAGTTCGGGTACGGTGTTGCGCTTGGGCGGGCTGGGGGCGGGGAGGCCTAGGAGGCTTCTGCCGTTCCAGGTCGCCATGCGGAGCAGGTCTTCGAGGGGGATGCGGGGGTACCAGGCCTTGATCTGGCCCAGTTCGGCGAGGAGGTTGCCGTCGGCGAGCATGCCGTTGTCGGTGCCGACTGCCACGGTGACCCCCTCGTCGATCATGAGTGGAATGGGGGGTTTGAGGTCAAAGAAGCGGTTGCTGCGCGGGCAAACCACCACGGGGACCTTTTCCCCTGCCAGTTGTTCGAAGTCGGATCGCTTGCCGTGCACCATGTGGACGACGAAGGCGGGTTCCAGGCTGAGGACGAAGTCGATGTCGTCGCGGCGGTCTTCGCTGACGTGGATGGCGAAGGGTTTGCGGGCGCGGTGGCAGGCCTCTGCCCAGGCTTCGATGTCGTCGCGGCGTTCGAAGTCGCGTACGCCGCTGAGCCCGATGCCGTCTGCGGTGGCCAGCAGGGCGCGGGCTTCGGCGTCGTTGAATGTGTTGGTGGCGGGGCGGCCCATGACCACTGGCGCTGTGGGGAGTTCGGGGGCCAGTTGTTTGAGTAGTTGTGTGCCCGGGAGGCCGCCTTCGCGGAAGTCGATGAAGTGGCTGGTTCCGATGGCGGCCATTTCGTCGTTGTGGCTGGTGATGCCTTGCTCAAGTTGCTGGGGGGTCGCTGCGGCCAGTTGTCGGTGTTTCCATCCCTTGGGGCCGACCAGTTCGGCGACGCTGGCGCCCTTGGGTCGGTGGTCGCGCAGGAAGGCGTCGGCGACGTGGGTGTGGGCGTTGACGGGTTGGGGGACGATCCAGCCGGTGGCGTCGGGGCGTCGGGGGGGTTCGTCTTCGTCCCAGTCGGCGACGCGGCCGTCCTGGATGTCGAGCCAGCCTTGGGTGTGGTGGTCGTCGAGGAGGATGGTGCCGGCAAAGAGGGGGGCCACGGCGCGGCGACGGCGCGGGGGGCCTAAGGGTTGTGCTGGGGACCCCGGACTGCCTCGGGGCGCAAGGTAGATGAAGTACCTCGGACTGCACAGTACCTAGGAGTTCGACAGACTATGGGTGAGCCGCTGACCCGCTTCCGCGACAAACTGGACCGGGAGCTGAAAGCCGGGCTTGTCGGACTCATCCTGCTGGCCACCATCGACCGCACCGGCCCCGCCTACGGCTACAAGCTACTCCAAACCATCCGTCAGGCCAGTGGCGACCGCCTCCAATTCAAGGAAGGAACCGCCTACCCCCTGCTCGCCCGCCTCGAAAAAAGCGGCCTGGTCACCAGCTTTTGGGGTGCCGGAGAAGCCGGCCCACCACGCAAGTACTACCAGGCCACCGCCGACGGCCGCACCGCCCTGGCCCAAGCCCTCGCCGACTGGAAACAACTGGTAGCCGGCGTCGACCAACTGCTCCACCACCTCCACGCCACCGAGGAATCACCATGACCGCACTCATCGAATCCTACCTGCAAGACGTGCGCCGCCGCCTCCCCGGCACCGCCGACAAGGACGCCATCATCGCCGAACTACGCACCCACCTGGAGGATCGCATCGCCGAACGGGGAGCCCCCAGCCAGACACCGGAGCAGCAGCAAGCCATCGTCCGGGAGGTCCTGCGCGACTTCGGCGAAGCATCCGAACTGGCCTTGGCGTACGAGAACGACTCGCCGGTGCTCCAGCGAAGCGGCGGTGAAGTCGCCCTCCGACTCACCAAGAGCGCCGCCCGCAGCGCCGGGGTTGCCGTTGCCGGAGCCAGCCGGTTCCTGCGCCCCATCCTCATCACACTCATGATCATCGTCGGCTCCGTGGCCGGGATCGCCCTGGTGGCAGGCATCGTCCTGTTCGACGACATCCGCGAACTGGCTGAACGCCATGCCCCCGAAACGGTCTACGACCACCACCGCCACTGCAACATGGCCTGCAACGAAACCCTCAACGAGTCCTTCTACGTCGGTCCCGGCGCCCGCGAGGTCCGACTGGGAGTCGACATCGATGCCTCTTCGGGCACGTTCCGGGTCATCATTCGAGACCCCGACGGCGCCGTCCGACTCGATCGCCTCTACAGCGCCGGCGACGATGTCCGCATGGACAACACCGTCGCGCCCACCAGTGGCACCTGGACCACCCAACTCACCTATGGCGCCTTCCAGGGACAAGCATCCGTCGAGGCGTCCACCCTCGGTCTATCCTAAGCCAAGCTTCGATGACGCTTTGAGCGCCCCCCGGCTGCCCCAGGCATGACCAAAAAGCACATCCTAGCCATCGATGCGGGCACCACCGGCATCACGTGCCTGGTGCTGGACGAGCGGCTGCGCGTGGCAGGCCGCGCCTACCAGGAAATCGCCCAGCACTACCCCAAGCCCGGCTGGGTGGAGCACGACGCGGCCGAGATCTGGACCACCACGCGGGCGGTTGCCAAGCGTGCGCTCAAGGACGCCCGACTGGAAGCGGGCCGCCTCGCCGCCGTCGGCATCACCAACCAACGAGAAACCACCGTCCTGTGGGACCGTCAAACCGGCGAACCCCTTCATAACGCCCTGGTCTGGCAGGATCGCCGCACGGCTCCACGCTGCGCGGAGCTGCGCAACGCCGGCCGACAGGAGGATGTTCGACAACGCACAGGCCTGGTCCTTGACCCCTACTTCAGCTCCACGAAACTGGAATGGCTCCTCCAAAACGTACCCGGCGCCGCCGAGCGCGCCCAAGCCGGCGAACTGGCCTTTGGCACCATCGACACCTGGCTCACCTGGAAGCTGACCGGCGGGGCCCACGTCACCGATCCCAGCAACGCCAGTCGGACCATGCTGTGGAACATCCGCACGGGGGAGTGGGACAACGACCTGCTTGAGACCTTCGGCATCCCTGAAAGCGTGCTGCCCGAGGTTCAGCCCAGCGCCCACATCTACGGCGAAGCAGACCTCGGCGCCAGTGTCCCAGTCGCCGGCATGGCCGGTGACCAGCAGGCCGCCCTGTTTGGACAGCGCTGCACCAAGCCAGGAGAAGCCAAGAACACGTATGGAACCGGTTGCTTCCTGCTCCAGCACACAGGCACCGACGCCGTGGAAAGCCGCCACGGTCTGCTCACAACGCGCGCCGCCAGCGTCGACGACACGTCCCAGTTCGCCCTCGAAGGCGCCGTCTTCGTCGGGGGTGCTACCATCCAATGGCTCCGCGACGGCCTGCACATGATCGAGCGCGCCCCCGAAATCGACGCCTTGGCCAGTGAAACCGAAGACAGCCACGGCGTCATCTTCGTGCCAGCCTTCACCGGCCTCGGAGCGCCCCACTGGGACCCGGACGCTCGCGGCGCCATCCTTGGCCTTACCCGTGGCGTCGATCGCCGCCACCTCGCCCGCGCCGCCCTGGAGGGCATTGCCTACCAGAGCCACGAAGTGCTGGAAGCCATGGAGAAAGACTCCGGGGCGCGCCTGCCATCCCTGCGCGTCGACGGCGGCGCCACCAACAGCAAACCGCTGCTCCAGTTCCAGGCCGACCTGCTACAGCGGCCCGTCATCCGCCCAAGCAACATTGAAACCACGGCCATGGGCGCAGCCATGCTGGCCGGCATCGGCGCTGGATTGTGGTCACTGGCCGACCTGCGCAGTGGCGACCGGGAGGACGCCACCGTGGT
This sequence comes from Thermoplasmatota archaeon, assembly GCA_041624075.1. Taxonomy (GTDB): domain Archaea; phylum Thermoplasmatota; class E2; order JACPAO01; family JAHFTW01; genus JBFJVP01. The sequence continues at coordinate 4,975 of JBFJVP010000019.1, forward strand.
CGAACCCAACATGGCGGCATCCGAAGTGGATGCACGGCTGGCGACATGGCGCAAGGCGGTGGCAGCCGTGCGGGCCTTCAAGCCGTAGGGTCGCCCCGGCCAGGTGCCGCCTGGAATTCATCTTCCTTGTACGCCCGGCGCAAGTACTCCAGTGCCAGCAAGCCCAGCACGGGCCCGATCACATACAGGCCTGCGCCCACGATGGCCGCCACGCCACCCAAGGCTCCCAGCCACTCGGCGCGCAGCCGGAAACACGCCACTGCGCCCAGCAGACTGGTCGCACCCGTCACCAGCCCCCACAGGCCTGCGACTGTTTCCCATTGCCCAAGCACCAGTGGCTCGAAGCGACCCGCCAGCACGAGGATTCCCTCGGCTACCGTGATGATTCCTGCCACCATCAGCAAGCCGCTGGCCATGAAGGCTTTGTCTGGCCACTCGTCGGGCGCAACCCGGCGCTCATCGTGGGCGAGCTCCTCTCCCTCGCGCCACCCGAGTACGAGCAGCGCCACGGCGATCACTGCCAACACGGGCACGACTCCATAGATGCCCATGCTGCCGATGGCCGTGATGGCGCCGACCATGACCCAGATGCCTGCCTGGTGACGAATGGCGAGGGCTGCAAAGACGATGGTCGCCACGCAAAGAGAGGCAGTCAACCAGGCAGGAACTGCGCCCAGCATGCCGGGAATCAACTCGCGGACCGTGGCGGTCGATGCCTGAATGCCAACGAAGGCAAGGCCAGCCGCGCCAGCCACCAGCAGCGTTAATCCCGCAAAAACGACTTTGTCAGGCCACTCGGGGTCGTGTCCTTGGCGCACCACGGGCCTTCATGCCATCAGGCCCGGATAGGTTTGTCCCTCCGGTTACGGTGGGGTTTCTAGGCGCTGGCGCCGCTGCGCATGGCTACCAGGGCGGCTTCGAGTTCGTCGTCTCCAGAGTCGCGGAGGTCGCGGTAGGCATCCGTGGGGTCAGGTGAAGACGATTGTTGGACCGGCATCCGTCATGGAGAGGTCTGCAAGTATTTGGCCATACGCCAACGTACCTTTCTTATCCATATCGAACAGGTTCAGGCATATTGAACAAAATCAGCTTTGCTCGAACTATTGTTTCAACGTTTTCGCGAGGCAACCTGATGATTTCAACGCAAGGTGCCCGGCTGCCGGTTGAAGGAGGCTGAGGGCCGGTAGGCCGACGTCAAGCGCCGGCCAGCCGGTGAAACTAGGCCTTGGAAGCCTTCAATGCCTCGCCAAGGACATCCATCGCACCGTCGATCTGTTCCGTCGTGACGGTCAGGCTGGGAATGAAGCGGATGCCGCTCTTGCCGCAACCCAACAGGATCAAACCGCGCTTCCAGGAGGCTTCCTCCACCTTGTTGCGCAACTTGCCGTTGGGCTTGCCGTCAGCATCCACGAAGTCAATGGCCCGCATGAGGCCCAGACCGCGGGCATCACCGATGGTGGCGTACTCGTCCTGCAACTCCTCCAGTCGCTGGCCAAGGTGTTCGCCCACCCGGGCCGAGTTCTTGACCAAGTCCTCGTCCTTGATCACGTCCAGCGTGGCGAGGCTTGCAGCGCACGAGACCAAGTTGCCACCATACGTGTTGGAGTGGACGCCCTTGGACTCGAAGTCCAGGTCCGCCCGCACCACCGTGGCGCCAATGGGCATGCCACTGCCCATGGCCTTGGCGACGCAGACAATGTCCGGCTTGACGCCGAAGTGGTCGGAGCCAAACCACTTGCCCGTGCGACCGAAGCCGGTTTGGACCTCGTCGGCCACCAAAAGGATGCCATGCTCGTCGCACAACTCCCTGAGCATCTTGGGGAACATCGGCGGCGGCACGTGGTAGCCGCCCTCGCCCTGCACCGGCTCCCAGAAGAGCGCCGCTGCGTCCTGGGGGGGCAACTTGGTTTCCAGCAGGAACTCCATGGCGTCAATGGCGCGGTTGGACAACTCCTCAGGCTCTTCGTAGCCATTGATGCCCCACATGTTGCGGAATGGGGCAGGGAAGGGCGTGTGGTGAACGCCAGGCATGGTCGGACCACTGAGGCTCTGCTGGACCGCCTTGCTGGCCGTCAGGCTGAGGGCTCCCATGGTGCGGCCGTGGAAGGCGCCCTGGAAAGCGATGAATTGGCGGCGGCCCTCGTAGTTGCGCGCGAACTTGAAGGCCGCCTCGTTGGCCTCCGCGCCGCTCTGGCAAAAGAACGCCTTGGAAGGGCCCTGGATGGGCACCATGCCCGTCAGGCGCTTGGCCAACTCCGCCTGGGCGTCGTAGTAGAAGTCGGTGCCGGCGAAGTGCATCAGCTTGGCTGCCTGCTCCTGGATGGCTTGCACCACGCGAGGGTGGCAGTGGCCGACATTCAGCACGCCAATGCCCGCGGCGAAGTCCAGCATGACATTGCCATCCACGTCCTGGACAACCACGCCGCGGCCGATGCGGCCCGTGACTGGCGCCGTCTTGGTGGTCGTTGTGAGGTACTTGGTGTCCTTGCGGACGATCTTCTTGCCCTCCGGGCCCGGGATGGATGTGCGTAGAATCGGCCGGGGCTCCTTGCCCGTGATCTGCTGCTCTACCAGCGTACCGTTGCTGCTCTTGGGTGCCATTGTGGTTCCTCCGGAATTCGTAACCCCTAGTCGCTGGCCTTGGCCAAAACCGTTGTCCTTAAGGGAAAATGGCCAGCTACGCATTTCGTAGCGGTGTTGTGCCAAAGCCTTGGCTTGGAACCTATTGGCTACGACCAAGCAAGGCTTGCGTGGCCAGGTCCTTCAGCGACCGATGAGCGTTCTCTGGACGCAGGGGGCAGGTGGGACACGTCGGCTGCGACTCGCAACAAGCCATGCGGCGCTGCCAGGCCTCCTTCGCGTCCACAGGCGGGCCACTCGGGCCCCCGTCTTCATGGTTGCCGTTAGTGTACGCGCGTCAAAACGCGCCTCAATGCTCGCGCAGGATGAGGCGGCTGCGCGTCGCCGTGACGCCCGGCAATTCCCGCACTCGGTCGATGAAGGCGTTCAAGTCGCCCAGATTGGCAAGGTCGGTGACGATCACCAAGTCCTGTTCCCCCGTGACCTCCCAGACCGCCTCGACGCCGTCCCACGACCGCACATCCGCGCCCAAGCCGCTGGCTTCCACATTGGAGGCGACCGCCACCTCCACGATCGCCTTGATGTTGGCGCCAGCCGTGCGGATCGTGAAGCTGCGAATCACACCCGTTTCCGACAGCCGTTTGACGCGGGAACGGACCGTGCCTTCGCTGGTGCCAACATGTCTGGCTAGCTCCGTGAAGGAAGCGCGCGCATTTTCCCGCAACAGGCCCAGGAGCCGTCGGTCCAAGTCGTCCAGGGGCACTGCTTGGCCAAACCTGCGCCCGCTACTTGGCCGCTTTGAAGTGCACCGGGCTGCCGTGGCCCCGGCACGGTGCCGGGATTGACGGTTCGCCTGGGCGGTCGACTGCCTGCTGGCGCCCGCCAGAACGGCTAAACCGCGCGCGCAAGTCGCGGCGGCCATGCAGTTGCGCACGCTTCTCGCCTTGCTGGTCTTGTCCACCGTTGCACTGGCTGGATGCGCCGACACGGACATCCCCGAAGCCAACCCGTGCCCAGAAAGTCCGTACGACTTGCCAGGCATTCGCTTGCGGGACCCGACAGACGACCCCATCCAGCCGGACTCCGACCCGTGGAACCATGAGGCCACCAACGTGCGCACGTGCAGCCTGCCAGCCATCGGCTGGCACCCCCTGCGCGGCGACCCCGAAAGCCCCGGCACCGCCGACCCTCACAACTACCTGGGCGAGATCGACATGAGGGGTGACCTGAACCTGGGCGCCGTGGCCGTCCTGGGACGCAACGAAGTTCCCACCGTGTACCTGTTGGACATCGCCAACCGCAGCGAACCCGTTGTGCTCTCCACGATCACCCAGGCGGCCACCTACATCGTGGACGTCAAGATCAGCGATGACGGCGACTACCTGTTTGCCGCCAGCCAGAACCTGCCCACCAGCGTCCCCGCCGGCTTCCCCGAAGCTCCCGCTGGCCTCAGTACCCCCGTTGGTTTCACCATCTACGACATCAGGGACCCCCGCGCGCCGGTGTTCGTGCAGACCGTCGCCAGCGTCGACGATCTGGGCTGCCACATGCTGTCCCACGAGATCATCGACGACACGGACGTGGTCTTCTGCGTCGGACAGCAAGTCCACGCCCATGGTTTCGTGCGCAACCCCACAGGCCCGTGGGCGCACCTTGGTGCGTTCAGCTACTTCCCGCCCGAAGGCAGCAACGCCCTGCCCCTGGTTGGCTGCGTCAACGACAGCCTCTACCTGAGCGTGGCCGGCGCCGGCGCCGTCAATGACCTGCTGTGCAGTGGCCCCCACGACATGACAGTCCGCGCCGACCCGGTCGATGGCCGCATCTACATGACCGTCAGCCACTGGAACGAGGGCCTGTACGTCGTCGATGTTAGCGAGCCCGTCAACCAGGGCTTTGCCACCATGGCCCACTGGAACGGCGAAGGCGCCACCCACTACGACGGCAACGTCCACACGGCCATGCTGTTCTGGGTGGGCGACCAGCGGTACATCGTCGCGACGCCCGAGTACACGAGCCCCGGCACCGTGCCCAGCGTCTGGGTCCTCGACGCCAACGACTTCAGCAACTTGCGCCTGATTGGCGAATGGTACCACCCCGGTGAGTACGACAGCCAAGGCCTCTACATGACCACCCACCAGTGGCAGGTTGCCCCCACTGGCCCCAACGCCAGCATCGAGGACACCAAGATCTACCTCACCTACAACCACAACGGCATCTGGGCGCTAGGCCTGGAAGAGATCCTGGCCGGCGACAACGCCGGAGCCATCCTGGGCTACAACCTGGCACGTTCGCCGCTGAAGGAGGGCGAGGACGTGTCGAATGCCATCCTGTCCACCTGGGATGTCAACGTCGTCGATGGCTACATCTACGGCAGCGACCGCGCAACGGGACTATGGGTGTTCCACTTGCAAGGCGACCAGTTGGGCGACCCGGCTCTGACTGGATTCGCCTAGGCTTGCATGGCCGCTGGCCGCCCTGGGCGTTTCCCCTTGAGTCCGATGCCCAGCGGCGCCCCGGCCCGCACGCCCATCTCGTACGCCCACGCCGGGGGCCTTCGGCAAGGCGCACAAGAACCCGCGCGCACACACTGGCATGCGGCGCCACCTGCTAGCACAGGTCCTCCGCGCCAGGATTGACCATGCTGTACGACTCGACCCGCTTTGCCCATGTACGCCTGTTGGAGGACAACTGGAAGGTGATCCGCGGCGAACTGGCAGGGCGTGCCTGGGACCCGTTTCGACCCTGGTACGACCCCAGCTTGTACGACGGCAAGCTGGACACGTTCGCCCTCGTAGACGGATACATGCGGGAAAAGCCGCGCCGCTACGAGAAGATCTGTGCCCTCTTTCCCCGTACCATGAAGATCCTGGATCAAATCGAGGGCCTGAGGACGGCGGCCTTCATGCGCATGGAACCCGGCACGTACCTGCCGCCCCATCGAGGCGCCGAACTGGGCGTCATACGGACGCTGCTTGGCATTCAGGTGCCCCCAGGCTGTGCGCTGGTGACGCGTGGCGTCACTAGGCATCATCACGCCGGCCGGTGCATCGTATTTGACGACCGGCACGTCCACGAAGCGTGGCACATGGGCGAGGGCGATCGCGTTCTGATGTTGATTGACCAGGACGACTGGGTGTATGAGTCGGCTCGGCCCGAGCGCAGGACCGCCGGCGAGATCGTTGCCGGTGCCTTGCAGAACGTACGGTACATGGCAGGGCGCGCCCAGGCTGTGGCAGAGCGCGGTCCTGCCGCGCTGGCCAAGCCCCCCCTGCCGCGCTTGCACGAAGAACCTTAGTGTGACTGGCGGCCCGCCGGGCCTGAAGGGCGAGGCGTTGCTGACGTGGCATGTGCCCGTCTTGCAACCTTCAAGAGCGGGGGGTAAGTGGCTTGCCCGTTGACTCCCGGTGCCGGCTGGCTGCTTCCCGTGCTTCTCTCCGGAGCCGCCGGCGGCCCGGTCCGTTCCGTGCTGGGTTTCACCGACTGTGGAGCCCAGTTCAACAGCTACTGCTTCACCTTGGGCTTCCTGCCCCTCGCCGTCGGTCTGTACTGGCTTCTGCCGGGGCGGCGGGCCCGGCTGGCCTGGATCACGGCCATCAGCGTCGGCTTCTATGCCCTGTGGGACGTGCGCTTCGTTCCACTTCTGGTCTTCGTGGCCCTGGTGGACTACGTGGTGGCGCTTCTGCTGGTGCGTTCCACCCGGCCGAAGGCGTGGCTGATCGTTTCCGTGGTCGTCAACCTGGGCGTGCTGGCGATCTTCAAGTACGCGATGTTTGCCGCCCAGAACGCCCGCAGCGTGTTCGACCTTCTTGGCGTTCCCGTGGAGATTCCAGGCTTCAGCATCGTTCTGCCGGTGGGCATCTCCTTCTACACGTTCCAGACGATGAGTTACACCATCGACGTGTACCGGGGCACCGTCCAACCCACCCGGGACTTCCTGAAGTTCCTCGCGTTTGTCTCCCTTTTCCCCCAGTTGGTCGCAGGCCCCATCGTGCGCTACGCGATCTTGGATGAGCAACTGGACACCATTCCCCCGAGGCTGCCGCGCACCTACCTGGTGGCCGGATTGTCGCTGTTTGTCGTCGGCCTGTTCAAGAAGGTGGTCGTAGCCGATAGCCTCGGATGGGTGGTGGATCCCATGTGGGCCGACGTGGCGAGCCTGACCACCATCAAGGCGTGGACGGCGGCCTTGGGCTTCGCGTTGCAACTCTACTTCGACTTCTCCGGCTACTCCGACATGGCCCTGGGGATCGGCGCCCTGCTGGGCCTGCGGTTGCCCGTCAACTTCAACGCACCCTTTGCCGCCAAGAATGCCCCAGAAACCTGGAGTCGCTGGCACATCACCCTGTCCACCTTCGTGCGCGACTACGTCTACATCCCCCTGGGGGGCAACCGGCTCGGTCGGCGGCGAGCCATGATCAACATCCTGTTCGCCATGACCCTCATCGGGCTGTGGCACGGCGCCGCGTGGAACTTCATCCTGTGGGGCGTTTACTCCGGGCTGCGCGTGGTCAGCTACTTGTGGCTCAAGCCCTGGTGGGACACCTGGCCCGTGCGCATCCAGCAGGCGGCCAACCTGAGCCTCGCCATTCCTGGCTTTGCGCTCTTCAGGAGCCCTGATCTGAGTGTCGTGGCCGCCGTCTACAAGGCCATGTTCTTTCCCACCGGGGGCCTGCCCGGTGCCGAAGTGGCCCTCTGGCTAGTAGCATTCCTGGGCCTGCTAGCCTTCACGGTCCTGTGGCCCCACTCCGCCGTCACCATGCGCTACGGCCAGCGGCCGGCACAGGGCCTGCTCATCGGCGCCATGGCGGTTGCCGCCCTCATCATGATGCACGCTTTCCGAACGACCTTCATCTACTACCAGTTCTAGCATGCAGCCCGACAAGCAACCCCCTCTTGCGCCGACGTCTGGCTCGCCCGCCCGCGATGGGCAAGAAGACGCCGACGGGCCCCTGGCTGCACCCCGGCTGCTGCCACGCGTTCCCCTGTTCGTCGTCAGCTCGGGAGCCGGCGCCCAGCAGCAGAAACGCTACCTGGCTACGTTCTTCGCGGCACTCGTGCTGCTCCCCTTGGCCACAGCAGCCGCCAACGTCGCCATCGACGCCCGCGACGAGTTCGATCACCAATGGGTGGAGCCCCTGGGCCCCGACCTCCGGGATCTGAAGCTGGACTTGTACCGGTCCAATCCCGGCCCCCTGGCCGTGGCCGTCCTGGGCTCGTCGCGAGTCAACATGCTGGACCCAGCCCTGGTAGCGCCGGGCGAGCGTTCGTTCAACTGGGGCCTGCCCGCGTCAACGCCCAGTGATTGGGCGCTGGTCTACGAGCACGCGATTGTGCCCCACGGCGCACCGGACATCCTGGTCGTCGGCGTCGACCCCGAGCAGATGCTGGATCTGCCCCACAGCAGTCTGTCCGGAACGCGGTTTCGCCAGGAATTGACGGGCGAGCAAACCCCCGCCTGGAACCGTGGCCTGGCGCTCGCTTCGTGGCCGTACATCCAGGACAGCCTCCGGGCCCTGCGCAATGCCGCCATTGGAGGCCCAGATGACGACATCGTGATCGAGACCAATGGACGCAGAGTGTACGCAGACTGGGAAACCGATCCCCCCACATCAGAGGAGGTCCGGCAAGCGGTACGCCAGTTCGCGTTCGAACGCGTCGTGCGCGACTACGCCCAAGCTGAACGCATCGTGCCCCAACAAGTCGCCACCGTGGAACGCCTGGTTGAACAGGCTGCCGCAGCCGGCAGCACCGTACTCGTGGTGATGCCGCCGCTGCATCCCATCGTCGTAGATGTGGTGGGCGCCCATCCCTTGTTCACGGCCTCCCGCGAGCGACTGGCAGCCGCCTTCGACGCCCGCTGTCACGAAGGGATTCGTTTCCTGGATCTAACCCACATGAGCGCCTGGAATGGCCACCCCGATGCGTGGCGAGACGGTTGGCACATTGCCGGCGAGAACCGCGAAAGGGTCGCGGAACGGCTGGCTAGCTTGCTTGAACAGCCGTGCGTCCAAGGGGCCTGACGAGGCGACTAGGCGGTGCGAAGAGACAGGGAGAACCCGGCAGCGGCCGCGTCAGCCATCAGTTTCTCAACGGTCGGGCCCTGCATCCACGCGATGCCAGGGTAGACAGGCGGGCAGCATCCAATCGTCACGGTCCCGGGCTGGACCGTGATCTGGCTCACAATGCCAAGGGCGCCCCCGTTGGCCGTCATCCAGGGACCGCCGGAGTCCCCTTGCATGACCGGGCCCATGAGGCGGGCGACGCTTGGGCCGTGGTCGACCAGGTATCCGACGCGTTCCTCGCGAGTGGCCTGCGTCTGGCTGAAGGCAATGCCCCAGCCACTCATCAGGACTAGGTCGCCTTGGCGCGAGTTGGCCGGCGACGCAACCCCCGTGGGCATTCCAGGATGCCCCAACACTTCAGCGGAAACCGCCGAGTGGAATGCGGGCTTGACCTCGATGAGCGCGTAATCCCTGGCTACGTCGCCGCCCGAGCCCTTGAAGACCAAGGTGCCAAAGTTGGGGAAGCCCGTGCTGCTAAGCTGCTGGCCGAGGCCGCCAACGCAGTGGGCCGCCGTCGCAAAGAAGACGCGACCCGCCATGGGCCCGACGCCGTCGAAGACGAAGGACAGGGTGCATTCGCCGTACGAAGGTTGTCCGTTTACCGTCAGAAGGACGCCAAACGGCTGGAGATCGTCACCCGGCTGCAGCGTACCGGCCCCTGCGGAAGCGGGTCCGCCTGGAACGGCCAAAGCCACGGTACAAACAACGAGAAAAGCGCCCAGCGCACGGGGAAACACCATCACAACCAACCAGGCAAGGGTGGCCGCTATCTAAACCCCACCGGGGCGGTTCGGGTTTGGCCAGGCGCGGCCCGCAGCGGCGCGGTCGCCAAGAACAGAGCCGGGGTAAAGGAAGAGTGGCTAGCGTATCAGACCGTGCGGAGGGTCACCGGGAAGCCACTGTTGGCGGCCTTGGTCAGGATACCCTGAACCGTCGGTCCCTCGTCCGTGCAACCGAAGTACTCCTCGGTGCAGAAGCTGCTGACGATGCCGAGAGCCTTGCCCGTCGCCTTGTGGACCAACGGACCACCGGAGTCGCCCCAATGAAGCGGCCCCGAGGCGGCGTAGACGCTCCCGTCGTCGAACTGGAACGCGGCCTGGCGGTTCTCCTGGGTGTACGTCGTCCAACCGTAGCCGAGGCCAAAACCACTCACCTGGATGGCGTCACCGAAGTTGGTGTCGGCGGGCACGGTGTAACCGACCGGGTAGCCGGGGTGGCCCTTGACTGCCGGGTTGACGTACTGCTCGAAGGCGGGCTTGACTTCGATGAACGCGAAATCCCAAGCGGTCCGGTCCTCGTCTCCGACCCAGGCAACCGTCCCGAAGCGGCTGTAGCCCGTCGTCGATACGTGCTGGCCGACGCGGCCGACGCAGTGGGCGGCGGTGCCGATGAACACCTTGCCGTTGTTAGGGCCGGTGCCGTCGTAGACGAAGTTGAGGGTACAGCTTCCGTCGTGTTGATCGCCAGGTTGGATCCAGTTGGTGGCCGCCTCTCCGGACGGCGTCAAACTGGTTGCCAACAAAACCAGGATTGCAATTCCTGCAATCGTTTGAGCGCGTGGTTGCTTCAAACGCATGGCCGGGCCACGCAAAGGGGGTGATAAAAACAAGCCCCGGCCCATTGGCAAGCGGGTGGGTGGGGCGTGGGTTGAGGGAAGAGGGCTGGTGGTTTCTACACCGTGCGCAGTTCGATGGGGAAGCCGTTGTTGGTCGACTTGGCGATGATGCCTTGCACGGTCGGGCCGTACTCCGTGCACGTGCCAAGACACAAGCGGCTCACGATGCCGAGGGCCTTATCGGTGGGCATGTGAACCAAGGGGCCGCCGGAGTCGCCCCAGTGGATGGGGCCGGACACGCCGTATTGCTGCGTGTCGTCAAACTGGAAGGTGGCCTGGCGGTTCTCCTGCGTGTAGGTGGTCCAACCGTAGCCGAGGCCAAACCCACTGATGCGGATCGGGTCCCCGAGGATGGTGTCGGAGGGCACGGTGTAGCCGGTGGGCATGGAGGGGTGGCCCTTGACTGCGGGGTTGACGTACTGCTCGAAGGCTGGCTTGACCTCGATCAGGGCGAAGTCCCAGTTGACATTGTTCTCGTTGCCGATGTACGCCACGCGGCCGAAGCGGTTGTAGCCGCTCGTAGAGACTTCCTGGCCGACGCGGCTCACACAGTGGGCGGCGGTGCCGATGTAGACCTTGCCGGACTTGGAGCCCACGCCGTCGTAGACAAAGTTGAGGGTGCAGCTTCCGTCATGGGCGTCGCCAGGCTGGATCCAGTTGGTGGCGGCTTGGCCGGTGGTGGCAAAACCGCCGGCGAGAAGGGAAACAAC
>JBFJVP010000020.1:0-15784 GCA_041624075.1 Thermoplasmatota archaeon
CTCGCCCGTGATCGTGGAAACGGTGCGGGGTGTGGGGTTGAACGGCATCGCGGCGCTGGCCACGTTGTCGGTGAAGTCCTCTTCCAGATCCAGGGTGTCTGCCACGACGTACAGGTCCAAGAGGTGCGTGGGAGCCGTGGTGGTCAAGCTGACCGTCCGGGTGGCACCCACAGCGATGGCGTTGTCGAGGCTGACGACATCAATGAGCGAGCCCCCCTGGGCGGGGTTGCCGTCGTAGAAGGCCACTTCGATGGCGCCACTGACGGCCCGGGAACCCTCGGAGCCCAGGGTCGCCGTCAACGTCACGTCGTCGCCGCCCCATGCATCGGCCGGTTCGCCGCGCACGTTCGAGATGGTCAGATCCACGATGCTGGAAACGCTCACATCCAGGGGCGCCTCGCGGGTCATGGGTCCCGAGCTCACGATCTGGTAGCTCAGCGTCGTGGCCGTGGCAGGGGCCGTGATCTGGGCACCGTAGATGCCGTCGCCCGCAGCGCCATCACCATGGGCACCGTCATCCATGAGTGCAAGGCTGCTGGTGCCGCCCTGTGCGCCCACCTGGCGCGCCGTGACCGTGGCGCCCGTGACTGGCCCGCCGTCTGTCAATTCGGCCAGCAGGGTGATCGTTTCGCCAGGCGCGTAGTTGTCACGCGCCGTGTAGGCGCGCATCTGGCCCGCGTCCTCCACGTAGCCGCCCACCACCAGTTGGATGCCGCTCGAAGGGGGCGCGTCTGCGGGGTCGATGCCCAAACGCCACGCGCCGGCTTGCGCCGAGGCCACGTCGAAGAGGTGGTAGCGCAGGAAGCCCGCCTCCAATTCTGTGTAGGTGACGCCGTTGCGGCCGTCAGCCCGGTGGTCGAAGATCGTGCCATCGGGTGCCCGCAGGCTCAAGCCCAGGGGGCCCTCGTTGGGGCGCGATTGGACCGTGAAGACGGTGCGGCCAGCCTCACCGACGGACATGACGTGCTGGTAGGGGCCCTCGGAGACATCGTCGGGGCGAATGTTGATGAAGTCCTGGGCCAGGGCATTGGTGGGCGCGTCTGGCGCATCCTCCGTGGCTGCAGCCGCGCCAACCGCCAAGCTGTTGCCGCCTGCGCCGTTGGGCAGGCCCGTGTCCAGGTTCAATCCGGTGTAGTAGCGGGCGTACCAGCGCGCCGTCTCGACGCGCTCAGGAATCGATTCGTGCCATTCGTCGATCGTGCGGCTCGGGATGCGGCCGTTCATGCTGGCAGAGTCCAGCCCAACGGCCCCATCGCCGGCCCACACCAGGTGCAGGGCACCGCCCGCCACGCTCCAGTCGCCGCGCACCGTAAAGTACTCGACGCCGCCGGCGGGGAACATGCGGTTCATGCCGGCCAGGATGGGGTTGGATCCCGGGGGCTTCAGCATGAAGTCGGCCAGCTTGTCGGGTCCGTGGCCGGGGCCTTCCCAGTGCTCGAAGGCAAGGATGGACGGAAGCCACCAGTCGCGCCAGCCGCGCCAAACCTCAACGCAGCAGTCAAACGGCCAACCCGGCGCGATCCAGAACCACTTGGCCGTGTAGTCGCCGTCCACTGCCTCGTAAAGGAGCCAGTGGGCGTACGTGTTGGCGTGCGCCTCCCAGGAGCCCAGGTTGGGCGAACCGGTTTGGGCCAGCTTCTCGATCTTGGCGTTGCCGGCCAGCGCCTCCACGTAGTACCTGGAGACCAGGCCGCCCATGGAGTGGCCGTGCAGCCAGCCCTTGCCACTGAAGCCCAAGTCGCTGTAGTGGCTGTTGATGTTGGTGCGCAACTCGCGGGCACTCTTGCGGAAGTCCTGCTTCCGGTCGTAGTCGTTCATCAGGACCGGCTCTTTGCCGTCGATGTGGGCCCAGCGCCACGGGTCCTGGCCGAAGTGGTTGATCAGTTCGTTCTTGACGTTCTGGGTCAAGGTTGGCTGCCAGGGAGCGTTGCCGGCTCCGGCATTCCACGACGCCGACCACCCGTGGTTGTTGGTCCACGGCGGCGCCGCCAACTCGATCATCGCGTTGGCCAGGTACATGTACCAGCCGTCGGACGCCTTGGAGTGGTACGGCATGTAGGCCGGGAGTTCCATGTCATGGATCTCGAAGCGGACGCTGTTCTTGCCCTCCGTGAGCACGTTCTTGGGGATGCGCACCCAAGTCGGGGGGTCGTCGCCCTCCGTCTTGATCTCGAAGGTGCGCGAGATCTCGGGGCTGCCAGGCGTGCAGGGCTGGGTGTTGTGGCCCTGAACGGTCTTGATCTTGCGGCCGTTGACGTACACCGTGAAGATGTCGAACGGTTCCTCCGGGCACGGGTCGTCGCCCACGCCGCGGTCGTTTTGGTTGGGGACCGGGTCGAAGACGCCGTCTGCGTCGTACCACCAGTAACCCACGATGGCGTACCCCATCTCCAGGATGTAGTCCTCCTGGCCACGGATGTCGCCCTTGCGGGCCATGTTGCCCATGTCGACTTCCAGGTCGATGGAGCCCTCGGTATCCCGCACCCAGCGGTCCAGGTCGTCGCCGTCGGTGGTCCACCCGAACGTGTTGTCGTTGGGGAAGCCGGCGGGTCGTCCCGGGTCGTCCACGGACGCCGTGACATCTCCTTCCAGGGGATCCCCTGGGCGCTCAACTCGCAGGGTTCGGGGATCGGGCGAGTCGCCGCTGACCTCCTCGGGGCCTCTGAAATCGACGCCCAGGGCAGTTTGTACCACGCCCGCTGGGGGTGACAGCGACGTATCCGAGGCATCAGCCCCGGTGTCCGCCGCTGCCTGGATGCCCAGGGGACTTGTGATCATTAGCAAGGCAACCAGGACGCCGACGCTACGTCTGCGTGCGAAAACGGTGTGTGACACCAACCAACCTCCAATCAACCACAGCCTTGCGGCCGCGCAAGGAGGCAGCCACCCGACTCAAAATAACTTATCGGGAACGAAGCCAGGGGGCCGCACAGGCCGAAGCCTGTTCGATGGGGGTCAAGATCGTCCATCCCATCATCGCCCGTGGGCGCGCGCTTCGGGATCAGCTTGGCACTGCTGTTGACGCTTGCGCCTCTGTGCACGGCCGAGCATCTCCTGTTGGCGGCGGTCGTTCCAGATCTGCCCGGCCCAGGTCCGGGTGATGAGGCCGTTGCCCTTGGCGCGACCGCGGGCTCGGTGAACCTTGACGGCTGGTCGCTTTGGGACGGCCAGAGGCGGTGGCCGCTGCCGGCCATCGACATCCAGCCGGGCGCCCTGGCCTGGTTTGTCGGCAATGAAACACCGTGGATGCATTATGGCGGCCCCGAACCGGCGGCGGCATGGCCTGCCGGCGCGTTGCATTTGGCAAACGACGGTGACGAGGTAGCGATTCTGGACGCCACCGGCACCGCCCACGATGTGTTCTCATGGGGATTCGGTCACGCGGCGGGCGCTGCAGTCCGGACCGTGTCGCCAGGTCTCGTGTACCAGCGAAACACCGAGGATGGAGCCTGGGTGGACGCCGACAACCCGAGCGACTGGGTCGGCCCGCGAATGCACCGCGTCGGAGAATCAAGCATTGCGCCAGCGGTGTTCAGCGTACCCGAGGTGACATTCTATGCGTCGCCAGACGCCACATGGAGCACGCTGACCGGGTTGGTGGCCAGCGCCCGCGACCGCGTCCATCTGCACGTGTACAGTTTGCGATCGCTGGCCTTCGCCGATGAATTGGCAGCCGCCAAGCTACGCCACCCCGAATTGGATCTGGCCGTGCACGTGGCCGGCAACGCCTTGGGTACCTCGGAGGCGCGGCGGGAGGCGGCCCAATCCCTGCAACGGGTCGCTGATGCCGGGGGCGTGATGACCATGGCAGCAGGCGGCCGCTACGCATACCATCACCTCAAGGTCCTGGTGGTTGACGACGCCGTGGCCATCCAGTCGGAAAACCTGGTGGACGGCGCCTTGGCGACCGATGGCTCCTGGGGCAACCGCGGCTGGGGCGTCGTCCTGCACGGGGCCGACTCGTTGGCGGACTGGTTCGTGGACTGGATGGCCCAGGATCGAAGCGCCTGGGATGCCGTTGCTTTTGATCAACAGTTGTTGAATCCACTTGGCTTGCCTGTTTACCAACTGCCCCCTGCACGCGGTGGCCACGATGCCATGCCGGCACGCCGCCTGGACGGGCCCTTCACTGTGACGCCCGTGTTGTCCCCAGACCACACTGCACGCAATGACGACAACCCGATTCTGGCCAAGATCGCGGCGGCCAGGCACCGCGTTTGGACCCAGCAGCTCCAACTCAACCATGAGGAGAACAATCGCCTCGGTTGGCAGCGGCCGGATGGATTGCTGGTGGCTCTGCTGGACGCGGCGCGGCGCGGTGTCGATGTGCGTGTCCAAGTCCCCGGGTCAGGCAGTGTTTCAAGCCCCGCCACGGCTGCCGCCGTCGCCCTTCTGGAAGAAACGGCCCGCGCCGAAGACTTGAGCCTGGAGGTGCGCTACTTTCAACGATCCTCCATGCCCCTGCTTCACAACAAGGGCTTCATCATCGACGACGCGTTGGTCGTCGGAAGCCAGAATGGCAACTTCCACAGCCGGGCGGCCAACCGCGAAGTCTCCGTCATCGTCGAGGGGCCTGGGGCGGCGGACTACCATGCCCGCCTGTTTGTGGACGACTGGGCTGGAAGCAACCCGCGGGATTGGTCGGTCATCGCCGGCGACCTTCAGGAGCTTCCGGCACCCACGGCGCCCCTGGTGTTCCTCGCGCTGGCCATGGGTGCCTTCTTGCAGCGCCGCCAAGCCACCTTGACCGGCAAGGGGTTGGGTCGGTCCCATGCAACGGGAAACCGGTTTGGCGAGGCGGTCGCCTGAATGACACGATCGTCGCGATGGCGCCGTGGGCGTCCACTTGCCCCACCCGGACGCGTCGCGCCTAGAATGGCAGAGGATCTCCAGCGATGAACGACCAGCCCTCGGGTGCCGGTGCGTAGTAGAACTCCGTTTGGATCACTTCGAACTCTTGGTTGAGGGACACGCCGCCGGAGGCCACGTTCATGAAGACGAAGATGTCGTCCTGGCCATTCTCTGAGATCCGATCGGGATCGCCCGACCGGGTGGGGTGGGGTTCACCCACGTCCAGCTGGAGCCGCAGCGGCTTCTCGGAACCATAGTTGGCGTACCAGTGGCTAGCCCCGGGGCGCTCCGCGAAACTGACCACGACTTGCATGGCGTTGGACGTGCCCGCCGCAGAGGGCTCCCACGTCATCTCGAAGAGCATGGTCTGCCAGCCACCCCCGATATCCGTGATGTACTCCCGCCGGTCGCCGGCGATGCCGGCCAACTGGGGCGCGCAGCCGCCGTTGCACTGACTGATGATGCGGGTGTAGTCGTTGGCGCACGTGGAACTCACGCCCAGCGAGTACCCGCACACCAGGAATCCGGTGAACTTTTCCACCTCGGTGAAGGGGTCCTTGCTGAAGAGGCGCTCCAACATTACCTTCGTGAACGGAGGATTCTTCTTGCCGGCTTCCACATCCACCGTGACTTGGGCGCTCTTGTAGGCGAGCTTGCTGATCTCCAAGAAGTAGGACCCCGCCGGTACCTTCGAGAAGCTGAAACGGCCCTCCTTGTCCGTTCTCGCTTCCTTGGCGGAATCGGGCAACTTCAGTTCAACCAGGGCATCGACCACGGGCCGAATGGACTCGTCAACCACGACGCCCAAAATGGCTCCCGTGGTCTCGCTGACATCAACGTCGATGTCCGCAAACGTGTCGTTGAGGTTATTGGAGGACTCATCTGCGCTGTCGGAACAGCCAGCCATGAGGGCTCCCAAGAGCAAGCTTGCCAGCAACCAGGCGCGCATGTCCGTTTAGACAACATCACTATGTCTTCACGCTTGCGGGCGGTTTCGCGTCGGCCCAAGGGCCGCGTTGGTGCCCGTTCTAGAACGGAGGGGCGTCTTCGGCGACGAACGACCATCCTTCTGGCGCGGGTGCATAGTAGAACATGTGTGCGAACAGTTCGAAGTCTTGGTTCAAGCCGGCCGCCAAGAGATCGTTGCTCCCGATGCCGACAAAGGCCAGCAGGTTGGGCTTGCCCTCTGGCGGAATCATGTCCTCGCCGCTCCCGTCGTTTTGTGGGCTTGGCCCTGCCACGCCCTCTTCGATGCGGAGGTACAGGGGCGATGCACTGTCGGCTGATGCGTACCAGTGGCCGGACGTGCGCTCCGTGTGGCTAACGGTGACGCCCATCTCGTCGGACGTGCCTTCGGCGCTTGCCTCCCACACCAACTCAAAGATGATGGTTTGCCAGCCGCCTTCCACCTCAAACTCGAAGGACCGCTTGTCGCCCTGAACCTCACGCAACTCCGGCGCGCAGCCGCCGGGACACGTCGGCGAAATGGACGTGTAATCCGTGACGCAGGGGGCGGTCAACAGCAAGGCGTGGTAGGCGCACGTGATGAAGCCGGAACTCTTGAACTCGGTCATGTAGGGATCCTGACTGAACAATCGTTCCAACAGGATCTTCACCAGCGGAGGTTTGTCCACGCCAGCTTGGACATCGGCGGTACTCTGGGCTGGCACATAGCCCGGCTTCTTGACCTCCAGGATGTACGTGCCTGCGGCCAGGCCGTCGAATGCAAACCGGCCTTGCTCGTCGGTCTGGCTGTCCACGCGGCCAGAATCGAGCACGAGGGTAACGGTTGCTCCGGTGATCGGGCGGATGGCGTCGTCCACGACGACTCCGATGATGGCGCCGGTGGTCTCCGAGACGTTCAGGTTGATGTCCTCGAAGCCCGAGTCCTCTTGGCTTGGCGATTCAGTCGAGTCCCCCGAGCAGCCTGCAAGCATGATGCACGCGAGCAAAGCAATCGGGATGATGTTGCGCATGGGCTCCACGAGACGTTGTTGGTTTTCGCCTTTGCTGTCGCTTGGCCATAGCTCCTGGGCTGCCAGGCGACTTGCCGCCTTCATGGGGCAGGCGTGAGACGGGTCACGGCTGGGGGAAACTGTCCTGCTCCATGAAGTTCCAGCCTTCCGGCGCGTTGTAGTTGTGGAAGGTGCTGGTGATGATGGTAAACTGGTGGTTGAGTGCCTGGCTGGTGCTCCACGGCAGGAATCCGCGTGCGGCAACCAGTTCGCCGGCGGGCACGGCGTCGTCGTCCAGCCGGCCGTACGTCGGGCTGCCTTCAATGACGTCCAGGTAGTCGACGTCGCTGCAGTCGCAGGCGTTGTCGATGGGGGTGCTGCCCAGCAGGATCATCATTTCATTGACGTTGCTTGACTCCCAGAAGGCTTCCTGGATGACGGTTCTGACGTTTCCTTCCAGTTCGATGTACTGGGTGTTGCGGTTGTCCTGGAGGCTGCGGGGGACTCCGGGGTTGCCGACTGTGTGGTTGAGCTCGTCCGCTACGGTGCGCACGCCGAAGTCGCATTGGTCGGTGATGAACTCGGCCGAGAACGCGCACTCGTAGAATCCGTCGAACTTGAAGATGGTCATGTAGGGGTCTGCGCCAGCAATGCGTGGCAGCACGATCTTGACCATCGGGGGAGTCTTGACGCCAGCTTGTACGGTGGCTGCGGCCTGGGTCGTCTCGTGGGCGAGCTTCTCGGCTCGCAGGAAGTATTCGCCTGGCTCCAGGCCAGTGAAGACGAAAAGGCCCTCTGCGTCAGTGGTCGTCGAGGGGCCTGTGGTGAGGGTTACGGTGGCGCCTTCAACGGGCCTGATGCCTCCGTCCACCACCACGCCCCGGATGCCGCCGGTGGCCTCTGTCACGTCCAATGCGGTACCGTCGTCGGGCTCGGCCGGGGCGTCGTCGGCGCAGCCGGCCAGGGTTGCTGCCGCCAGGACAACCAGGAGCAATTGCGGTTTCATGGAAGGTCGGTTGTCGCGCCGAGTCATAAGTGTTGACGTTGACCTACGGGGCCGGGGTCAAGCTCGTATTGGCGCCTTGGTGGTGTCTCCCGGGAGCATCAGGAAGGAACTGTTGGCTCGGGCCACCAGTTGGCCAGCTTCATCTGTGACTTCACAGGTGAGGCGGCTGATGGTGCGGCCCGCTTTGATGACCGTGGCGTGCGCACGCAGTTTGCCTTGCTGGGTGGGGCGCAGGAAGTCGATGTGGAGGTCAAGGTTGGTGCCCGACGCGCCGGGGGCCAGTGTGGTCAGGAATGCGGCGCCCATTGCGGAGTCTGCCAGTCCAGCCAGCACGCCCCCGTGCAGGCGGCCCGTTGGGTTGGCGAGGCTCGGCCCGACTTGGACCTCGTAGACGGCTCGCCCCTGGCTTGCGTCGACCAATTGGAAGGCCATGTGGTGGTCGTAGGGCGATTGCACCGCGTTCATGGGCTGTGCGACGGGAGGTGCCCGTTCAGCCTTTGCGTCGGCTGGTCCAGGGGCTACGTTTGGCGCCGCACGGCATGGTGCAGGACGCTCCAGTCCTGGCGCTTGCTCCATGTTTCAATGGTGAGCCAGGGCGCACGGGGAAATTGGCTGCGCAGGGCAGCCAAGTCGACGGAGTAGCCGGTCTTGTTGAACCATTCAAACATCTTCCCCATGTCGGGGTTGGCGGCCTTGGCTTGCTCGAGCGGCTGCATGACGTACCTGATGTCGGTGCCGGTTGCTTGGCTGAGGGCCTCGGCGGCGCGGGTTCCGGTCACAGCGTCGGTTGCCAGGTCAATTCGGTGGCCAATGTAGTCGTCGCGCTGCTCGATGATGTCTGCGACCATGGACCCGATGTCGGCGGTGCTGATCATCTGGAGCTCCCGGTCGGCGGGAAGCGCCTGCACCAGCTTGCCCTCCTGTAGATCAGGAAGGATCCAGGGTGCCATGTAGTTCTCCATGAAGAACGCGGGGCCCACAATGGAGTAGGGCGTGCCGGTGTCCTCCAGGTGCTCCTCGACGATGCGTTTGCTTTCAAAGTGGGGTATGCCGGTGTTCTGGTCGGCGCTGGCGACGGAGCTGAGTACGATGTGGGGGACATCGCCGAGGGCTTCGATGGCGGCCTTGCCTTGCCGCTGCTCGGCTTCGACGCCTTCCTCAAAGGGGGTGGTCATGACAAACGCCACGTCGGCGCCCTTGGCCGCTCGACGGACGGATGCGGAGTCGTCGAAGTGGCCTTCGTGGAGCTTTGCTCCGGCTGAGGCCAGTTTCTTGGCGGCCGGACTGCCGGGGTTGCGTGTGAGGGCTCGCACGCGGTGCTTGCGCCGTAGCAGTTCGTAGGCCAGGGCTCCGCCTTGTTTGCCGGTGGCGCCCGTCACCAGCACATCGATTCTGTTGTCCATGAGGTCTCCTGGCGCGATGCGCCTGGCAGGCGAACGGGCACCGGCTTTGTCGACCTAGTGGAACGGGCTGCCCCTGATCGAGCCATACCCGCGCCCGAATGACTCTTATAGAAGAGCAATCTCGGCGCAAACGAAATGCCAGAGGAAGCCACTCCGTCCCAGGAGCCGCCGGTCGAAGCTGAATCTGAACCAGCCTCCCCCGCCGAGGATGGCGCCGAGCCCGATCTCATTTCACAACTCGAAACCCAGGTGATGGATCTCAGCACACGCCTGGCCCGCGCCCGAGCCGACTACGACAACCTCCAAAAGCGCCACGAACGCGAGGCGGCACTGGAACGCGACCGCGTCAAAGCCCGGGTCCTGGAAGCATTCCTCCAAGTCTACGAGTACGGCCAGATGGCAGCCTTCGAGGCCGAACGCGAACCCGGCCCACTGGCCGAAGGCGTGAAGATGATCGTGCGGGAATTTGACCGCATGCTGGAACGAGAAGGCGTGCGCCCCATTGGACGCGTGGGCGAAGACTTCGACGGCTCCCAGCACGAAGCGGTGGCCACCGAGCCAGCTCAAGGCGTCGAGGCCGGCCAAATCAGCCGCGTCGTGGCCCCCGGCTACCGCCTCGGCGAACGCGTACTCCGTTACGCCCGCGTTGCAGTGGCACCCGACGAAGAGGAATAGGCACTAGGCCCTTCAGGACAACTTGCGCTGGAAGTTGTATGCCTGGATGCGGAACCGTTCCCGCAAGTAGAACCGGTGCGCATCATGCCGCTGCACGCCCGAATCCAGCACCATCTCCTCGCATTGAAGGCGGTTGGCCTCTGATTCGAGCCACTTGAGAAGTGCCGCTCCGAAGCCTGCCGAGCGCACGCGGCTGTCGGTCACCAGATCATCAACGTAGAGAAACCGGCCCCGGAACAGCATCTCGCAGACCCGAAACCCGGCCACGGCCAGAACCTCTGAATTCTCGTCGCTGCGAATGCAGATCAGCCGGTACCCGTCGCGACGCATGCGCGCCACGCGGGCCACCAGTTCATTGGCTGACGCCAAGTGGGGTCGAAGTTGCACCAGGACCGGATAGCAATCCCGGACATCTTGGTCGGCGACGACCTCTTCGACCTTCATGGGTGAGATACGTCCACTTGACTGATGAGGTCTGCGGCCTCCGCGCCGTGCCGGGTGCAGGCAGGGCGCCTCGGCCAGGGATTACCCATCAGCGATCAGTAAGGGAAGTCGTCGCCGGCCACGAAAGACCAGCCCGGCGGGGGAGGCAGGTAGTGGAACATCGTCAGGAAGACCGTGAAGTCCTGTTGCAACGCAACGGCGGGCACGGGCCAGTTGTCCTGGCGCACCGACACGAAGAACGACATGTCGGTCATGCCCTCCTCCGGGATCATGGTGGGCTCCATGCCCGACGCCGTCGGGTGCTGTTCCGTTGCATTGATCTGAAGGCGCAGCGGCGAGGCGCCGCCCGCGTTGGCAAACCAGTGGCTCCCGTCCCGGTCAGGCTTGTACGTGGACACCACGATGCCCATGTTTCCACTGGTCCCCGACGAGGTCGGTTCCCAGGTGATCTCCCAGACCAGCGACGCCCAGCCGCCGTCTACATCGGCGTGCCATTCCCGTTGCTGGTTGGTGACGTTGTCCAATGGTTGAGCCAGGCCAGGCGGCCCCGTGAAGCGCTTGGTGTAGTCCGTGACGCAGTTGCTGCTACTGTAGATCAACAACAACAGGCCGGCTTGGCTGCACTCGAAGAAGCCGTCGAACTTCATGTTGGAGATGTACGGGTCTGCCTCAAAGAGCCGGGTCATGAGGACTTTCACGGGAGCCGGCGTGGCGACTCCCGCCTCGACCTCGACCGATGTCTGCGCGGTTTGGTGCAGGGGGTGCTCCACGCGCAAGAAATGGGGTCCCGGCGCAACGTTGCTGAAGGCAAAACGCCCCATGTCGTCGGACGTGGTGCTCGTTCCGCTCGCGGTGATGGTAACCTTGGCCCCCGCCACGGGGCGAATGGTTTCATCGATGACGACGCCCCGGATGCCGCCCGTCGAAGCTCCGACTTCGATCTCGGGCAACTCCAGGCTGTCGTCCTCGGTCGTCGGGGCTGACTCGTCGGCGCACCCTGCGACCAGCACGGCTACCAGAACGGCGGTGGCGGCCCTCAGCGTTGCTTGCATGCGTTCCCAACAGGGGTTCAGCTTGAAATCCTTGGCGGCTGATTGGTGGTCCATCAGCCTGGCTCACGGCTCCGCCTGACCATGCCAGCTCCGGTGCCACAGCTATTCCAATGGCGGCCGCAGAGGCTCGCCCTGGATAACCAGGCGGGGGATTTCCCAGCTGAGCCGCGCCATCAATTCGTAGTTGACGACGTTGTTGAACTCGCTGAAGCTGGCGGCGCTGATCTGCCGTTCGCCTTGCCGGCCGATCAGGATCACCTCGTCACCTGGTTCGACATCGGGGATGTGGGTGGCGTGGACCTGGATGAGGTTCATGTTCACCGCGCCCACGATGCTGGCTCGGCGGCCCCGGATCAGCACGTGGCCAACGTTGGACAAGTCCCGCGTGAAGCCGTCGCCGTACCCAACGGACACCACGGCGATCTTGACGTTGCCCTCGGCTTCGTACAGGCGCCCATACCCCACGAAATCCCCGTCCTCCACCTGCTTGACCGTCAAGACGCGGCTCTTCCAGGCTAGTACGTTTCGCAGCACAGGGGCGTGGGGGTGTTCTTGGCGGGCGGAATGGACGTGGGGGCTGGGCCACAGGCCGTAGCACGCGATGCCGGTTCGCACCAAGTCCATGCGGGTGTGGGGGTGCAGGAGGGCGGCTGCACTGCTGGCCATGTGGGCGCGATTCCAGGAGATGCCCTGGTCACGCAGTTGCTCCAGGAATTCGTGGAACCGCCGCTGCTGCCGCTCCACTCGTGGCAGGTTGGCGGGATCCTCGGCGCCGGCCAGGTGGGTGCAGACCCCTTCCAGGGTTACGTTGGGGTGCTCGTGGGCGGCCCGGGCCACATCCATGGCCTGCTCGGGCTCCAGGCCCGTGCGGTTCATGCCGGTTTCCAGTTCCAGGTGGATGCGTGCGGGAGCCCCGGTAGCCTCCACGGCGTTGACGACGTCCTGCCAACGGCCGGGGACGTTGACCCAGGGCTCGATGCCGTTCTTCAGGATCCAGGCCATGTTCTTGGGGTCGCCGGCGGACATCACCTGCAACCGGCTCTGACCGTCGCTGGCCGCCATGAAACCCGCTGCCTCACGGGTGGTTACCACGGCAAAATCCCGGATACCCTCGCTCTCGGCGATCGGGACCACGGCGCCGTAACTATGGCCGTAGGCGTTGCCCTTCACCACCATGCACAGGACTGCGGGGTCGAACTCCTGGCGCAGTTGCCGCAGGTTCTCCCTCAAGGCACGCTCATCGATTTCGATCCAGGTTCCTGCAGCAGGGTCGTCCAGGTTGGGTCGGTTGACAGTCAGTTGAGGGCTAGCGTAGTCCACAGGTCCACTCCTTTGTTGATCAATGGGTCCGGGAAGTCGTAGTCCGGCG
Source organism: Thermoplasmatota archaeon (assembly GCA_041624075.1). Lineage (GTDB taxonomy): Archaea > Thermoplasmatota > E2 > JACPAO01 > JAHFTW01 > JBFJVP01. The sequence continues at coordinate 12,756 of JBFJVP010000020.1, forward strand.
CGTGCAGTGTTGGCTGGGACTCTCCCGACCCCAGCAGGATGAGGGCGCCGGGCCAGCGGCGCAGAAAGTGGCCAAGATCCTCCGACCATGGCTGGGGCAGGTGGGGCTCTCGAACGTCGAGCCCGGCCCGGCGCGCCGCCTCCCGAGCTTTGGCCGCGCATTCCGGCGCATTGACCGTCGCCGGAAACGGCTCCTCAACAACGACTTCACAGTCGAGACTGTAGCCTTCGGCAAGCGCAGCCGCCCGGCGGCGAAACATCCCCTCGAGCACCTCCACGTCCTCATCGTGCTCGGCGCGCAGGGTGACCGATAGTTCGCCTTCACCGGCCGATACGCCAAAGCGCCTGGCGCCGCCGCGCAAGTGAACAAGGGTGACCAAGGCATCGGCGCCCAGGTGCAAGTGTTGATTGGCGAGGCTGGGCGCATCCAGTGCCAAGTGGGCCAGGGCATTGATGGGATTGCGGCCGGCGTGGGGCTCGCTGGCATGGCTCGTGGCACCCCGCATGCGCGCCGTCAGGCCCCGGCTGGCTACGGCGGCAACGCCGTCGCGCACACCCACTTCGCCCAGGGGGAGGCCGGGTACGTTATGAATGGCGTAGGCAGCGTCGACATCCAAATCGAGGGCCGGGTGCTCCAGGCACCGCAGGGCTCCCTTGCCGGTCTCCTCGGCCGGCTGAAACAACGCGTACATGCCGCCGCCTTCGTCGCGCACTCGCAGCATAGCCCCGATGAGCATCGCCATGTGGCCATCATGACCACACGCATGGTGGGTGCCTTCGTTCTCGGACGAATGGGGCGCCTTCGTCTGCTCGGTCATGGGCAAAGCGTCCAGCTCTGCTCGCAGGAGAACGCTGGGCTCGCCGATCTTGTACAACAGTCCGTGGCCGCCGACATCATCGGCGATGGGCTCGATGCCTTCGTCTGCCAGATAGCGACGCACGATTTGGGCAGTCTCCTTCTCGTCGTCACTGGGGTTGGGGTGCCGGTGCAACTCGTGGCGCAGGGCGACAAGATCTGGGGGCACGGGAACCAGAGAGGGGCTCCCCCGGTCCAAAGGCGCACCGGTTCGGGGTCAGGTGCGCGGCCGGGCGTAAGCTTCAACAACGTCGAGCCGACGAGACCGGCCCCTCGGCGTGATCCTACGCCATGGCTTGCATGGCCGCCTGCATCTCCTCGGGCGTCATCTGCTTGATCGTTTGGGAGAACGTCCAGACGTAGCCGAACGGGTCGTACGCCCAGAAGGTGCGGTCGCCCCAGAACTGGTCGACGATCTGGCTCTTGATGTCAAAACCTGCCGCCTTGGCTTTCTCATGGGCGGCCTGCACGTCGGCCACGGTGAGGTAGAAGTTGACGCCGAGGCCCAGCGGGCCCTGCTGGACTGCCTTCTCGTAGTCGGCATTGTAGTCCGGGGAGTTCTCGGCGCCCTCCATATGCAGGGGCGAAACGTGGATCATGGCGTCGTTGAAGACCAGGATCGCGTGCACGAGGCTGCCGTCGGGGCCGGGGAATTCACTGACCTTTTGGAAGCCAATGGCCTCGTAGGTCGCGATGGCCTTCTTCATGTCCTTCACGCGAAGCATGGGGGAGATTGTGGGGGCTTGCATTGGTTCCATGGAGACTCCTCCGGCCGCCGATACGGGGGAGGCCGTTAAGCCATGCGTCCGGGGCAGTGAAACCATGCCGATGCCGCCTGCGCAACCCTCTGATGCGCCCCGCCTTCGAGACGAAACGGCCGCCTGGAAGAGCCCCATGCTGCGGCGCCGGCGACGCCTGGCGAGGCTTCATGAGGGCGAGGCCTCATTGGCGCGCATGCGTCACGTTTGGCTCATCGCATTGATGCTGGTGTTTGTCGCTCCCGCAAGTGCGGAAGGGACCGACTGTCCCGAGAAATCGTACACCGTGGGGCAGTACGAACGGCACACCGTGGCCACCCACCGGGACTGCACGGTAGACATCACCCTCAACGAGAACATCATCTGCCTCGGCGGAGGCGTCCAACGCACCGACTACACCGTCGGCCCCGTCAACGTCACGAGCTACGGATGCAGCTACCCCGGCTTCCCGCCGTTCGAACTGGTTGAGTTCCAGCATGTCAACATCTACGTGCCCGAGCACACGGCCTGCACCTGGTCGGGCAGCTACAAGCCCGAAGTCCAGACGCCCGTGGCAACCGTTTGGATGTACTCCTGCGACTCCGGCGGCACCTAGAACGCGCACGCGGAACCGGATGCATGCGCCTCGTGGAGGCGCCCACCCGCCAGTTTTATCCCCGCCATGGAAGAAGCTTGGTCCATGCGCGGAATCATTCTGTGCACACTCCTGTTGCTGACGCCAGCAGTAGGGGCGGCACCCGACGCATGCGATGAGAAAACAATCCCCTGGGCCATCCGCAGCGCTTGTCTGTTTGCGCCCGTCGTGGAGGACGACCGAATCATCGTCGGCCACGCACTGGTCTGTGCCGGCGGCGTCAGCACCATCGAAGTGGACCTGGGCCCCACCAGCGTCCTGGTGTGTTACTGCACCCTCCCGCCGGGAAGTCCGGTTCGGGTGCCCAGCACAAGTGTTGGGGTGGACGGCCTGGTAGGCTGAGTCTGGCGGTCATCCCGCTGTCTAAGTGGTGGGCGCGGTGGTGGAAAGCCGTCCTGCCGATGCTTGCCCGACTTGGCGCAATGCCTTCCCCGGTGCCGATGTTCAGGGGCGCGCGATCGTGAAACCGCGACGAGCCCTGACCCGGGTAAGCAGGGGGGCCGGCTTCCGCGCATGGGGGCCTGGTCGATGATGGGCCGTCCGAGGCGCGGCACGATTGCCGGCTGGGTGTTGGTATGGCTCCGGGCCGGCTGCCTCAAAATGGCAGGTTTGTGGTGCACGATGCTGGATCCTGGAACTTGCACCTAGTGGGTTCGTGCGGCTGTGGGGGTCCAAGCGGGGGGCCAATTGGCCGTATGGCGCGGCCCCGCTCACGCGCGCCGCTGAAGGTGCGAACCAGGGGGTTGAAGTGCGCCGCCATGGCGACGCCGTTTTCCCCTTGC
>JBFJVP010000021.1:0-15606 GCA_041624075.1 Thermoplasmatota archaeon
GCCCTGCACGTTCGAGCCATCACTGGCCTGCCCGTTCCCGACGTGGGCTTCCTCACCCCAGCGGCGAGCGCGGTGGTCCTCGCCAGCGAACCGACATCGGCCCCCGCTTTCTCCGGCGTGGAGGACGCCGTCACGGGGCCCGACATCCACCTGCGCCTGTTTGGCAAACCCGAAGCACCTGGCAGGCGCCGCATGGGTGTTGTGGTCGCGACGGCCGGCGACGTGGACACCGCCCGCACCAACGCCAAGGCCGCCGCTGCCAAGATCGCCGTGGTCGACGGCGCCGATGGACGGCACGCCGCAGTCGCGACGAGCCAGGCCGCGTGAGTCAAACCGTCAAAGCGTCGGCCCGGCGACTTGGAGTTGATGGTACGGCCGCCACATCAGGAATTCACCGGACTCATGCTCCGCGGGCGCCACCGCCACGATGTGCGCCCGGCCCAGCGAATCCACCGCGATCATGTTGAATTCGGGGAAGATGGGCTGTGGGCCACTAAACAACGGCACCGCAGTGGTCGTGGCCACCAGCGCTTCCGTGGCATTGACCCTCGCCCAGTAAAAGTACCAGTCCGCCTCGCCGGTCGTCGAGGCGCCGCCGCGTGAGCCGGAGAACAAGACCACGGCGTGGCCAGGCTCCTGGGCGGCAACCCACGGCGCGCCACTGACAACATCATCCACCAACGCGAAAGGTTCGCTCCAGGAGGCGCCGCCGTCGGTGCTTGTCGTGTAAAACGTGGGCTGCGTGCGCCCCAGATCCTCGCTGAAAACCACGTGCAAGCCCCCCGCCGCGTCTCGGTCCAGGGACGGGTAAAGGAAACTGGCCGGCCCCTCGCGCTGCGAGATCAGGGTGTTGCTCCACGAGGCTCCGCCGTCGGTGCTCGTGGCAACCCAGACCTGCTCCGCCTGCATGCCGACACCGATCACCGACGAACGCCTCGTGTAAACGCTCGCCAACTCGACGCCGTCGTCGCTGACTGAGAAATCGCCCGTCCACGTGAACGCCCCGTCCGGCGACGCCGCGGCCACAACCACGGGCGGCGAAAACAAGACGCCGTCCGTGGTGCTCGTGTACCAGATGACGCTGGGCATCGAAAACTGCACATCCTGGTACGTCATGTGGACCACGCCCGCGCCATCCACCTGAATCCAGGGGCGATCCGCCACAGGCACCGGAGCCGCCAGCGACGTGCCCGTCCAAGACTTGCCATCTGCGCTGCGGCCCATGCTGAGTCCCCCCAGCCAACTATCCACCAACCACAACGTGCCATCTGGCCCAATGGCCACATCGCAGTCGCCGCCCTCGCGCATCACCGACCGCGTATCCGTGTCCGGCTCCGGATTGAGCAACTCCCACGACTGTCCGGCGTCCAGCGACAACCACACATCCGAGTAGCCAAAACCCACAACCAGCGTGCCCGTCGGCGAACACGCCAGCAAACGATCCGGATCGTTCGGGTCGATGGCGAGGCTCATCTCACGGCCCGTCGACTCCTGAATTACGGTTGGCTGACCAAACACGGGAAACGGCCACGCCCCATCATCGCGGATGGCTGCCGGGACCGGCGCCTCCGCGTCATCCGAACGGGAACCGTAATCATTCACATGGGACCAACCCTGCTGCGGCACGCGCGGATCGTCTTCCCTGAAAAACGCGGGGTTGTGGCTGCTACCTGGAACATCGCTGGCGCAGCCCGCCAACATGGCGACGCACAAGGCCGCCAAAACGATCCACTTCACCCTTGGCCAGACGACAACCACATGAAAACCCGTGTGGCGCTCGCGTGTACCGCTACGGGCGCCGGCGAACCAACGCCTCGTACTCCGCCTCGACGGCGATCTTCGACCGATCCTCCGCCTTCAGGCCCTGCAACTTGAACGTGACGATGCCGCAGCCGGGGTCCTCGGGAGCATCCCGCTTGGCCAGCACCTCGGTGCGCGCGTACAGGGTTTGGCCGGGGTACACGCCAGCCATGTGCCTGGCCTTGGAAATGCGCAGAATCCGGGCCGCGTTCTCCGTCGTGTCCTGACTGCTGAGGCCCATGCAGACCGACAACACGTAGGTGCCCACCACGAGGCGCTCCCCGCCCGTTTGCTTCTGCATCGCCGGGTCGTTGTCCGTCAAGTCCTGGTTGAAGTGGATCTGGGCCGTGTTGAGCGCCTGGCAGGTGGCAATCACGTGTTCACTGTCGGGAATCGTACGCCCCCGCGCGTGAAGCAGCACATCACCGACCGTGAAGTCCTCGAAGTACGTTCCTTCACCCGTGAGGTGCTCAAGCGCGTCTGCCATTGACGGCGGCACGAAGGCACGCCAATTAGAGGCCATCGCTCGCGCGTTGGCCCCGGCGCCGGGCACCCTAAGCAGACTCTAGAACAAGTGCTCGTCCACCAACCGCGCGGGCCCCGCAGGCTCCAGGTGAAGCACATCGGCCACTCCATCAATGCCACGCACGGCGTCCGCCACTTGCTTCTCATGGGCCTTGTCGGTGTTCAGGTACGCCGTTGCCCCGGTGTCGATGCTGAAGTAAACGGGAACGCCTTGCTCCCGCAAGCGGCGCACCGCGCGCATGACCGCCATGGTCGCCGGCTGCCAGGTGATGTGGCCACTGTCACTGGTCATGGTGATGGCGTGGAGATTGAGGGTGTCCCGCTCCGCAATGGCCCCGATGGCGGCCAAGTCATTGGCCTCCAAGGCCGCCCGCATCTGCTGGATCAAGCCAGGAATGTAGGCCACACGGGCCTCGAACAGGGGCGACGTGAGCACCTCCTGGTGGACGCCCTCGGTGGGCTCCTCGTGCTGCACCAAGGGAACCACCACGCGCCAATCCATGCCTTCGCCGGAGTGGATCTGACGGCTGTAGCTGCGAGCGCCCTCGTTGACCCATTCGCTGACCCCGCCGGTCACGGACCTGCAAGCACTGCCAGCACCCAACCGGGCATACTCCGACAACTTCCCCGGCGTCGCCTCGTGCCGGTACGCCGCAGCCGCAGCAACCGTGAGCGCCGCAAAGCCGCTTGCACTGCTGCCCAGGCCGACGAATTGGGGGAAGTCGTTGCGGCTCTCCATGCGAAACGGCCGGTCGTCGCCCGCGTGCTCCTGGATCGCGTACATCACGGTGTTGATGCGATCCATGGCGCGACCTGTGACGTTCTTGCCGTCAATGATCGCGGTGCTTTCGCCCTCGTCGACCACTTCGACCGTCGTATGGGTGTGGATCGGCCCCGTGCAGAGGCTGATGGAGCCATGAAACGGAATTCGCCTAACGGTGTCCCGAAGTCCATGGTACTTGACCAAGCCCTGAATGGGGTAGGCAATGGCACTGGCTTTGCTCATGCGTTCTCCTCTCGCCACGTCTTCCAATCCGGCGCCGGCTGCGCCTGGGCGTAGTCATCACCCAGATCCAGCCGACGGCGCACCTCACGTTTGAGGCGTTCACTGATTTCAAAGAGGAGCGAACCAAGGGTTCGGCCCACATCCACGGCGCCTTCCACCAGCGTACCGGTCACGATGATGTCCGCGCCGGCATTGATGGCATCATGGGCTGCGTCCGCCGTGCGCAAGCCGCCACCAACGATGACGGGAACGCGAACGGCGCGCTTGACGGCGTTGATCATCGCTGGCGGCACGGGTTGGTCGGCGCCGCTGCCGGCTTCCAGGTACACGAATCGCATCCCGAAGAACTGGGCCGCCAACGCGTGGGCGACTGCCGCGTCGTTGTCGTGGCGTGCAATGAGATCGGCTTGGCCCACGCGCCCGACGGTGCCGCCGGGTTCGACGACGATGTACCCCATGGGAATCGCTTCGATGCCAAGACGGTCGATCACGGGCGCCCCGCGGATCTGTTCGCCGACCAAGAAGTCGCGGCTGCGGCTGTTGAGCAGACTCATGAACCAGACGGCGTCCGCCTGTGGTGCCACTTGACTGGCGCCACCGGGAAACAGGATGACGGGCAGCCCCGACTGTTTCTTGACCAGCCGCACCATTTTCTCAAGTGTGCGCGCCTTTTCCGGCGTCGAACCACCCACCATGATGGCATGGCTGCCCGCGTGGGCGGCAGCTGCGGCCATGGCAGCAGCCTCCTTGGGGCTTTGCCTATCAGGATCAAGAAGCGTGAAGTGAAGGGGCCCATGCCGGAGGTGGCGGTGGATGTAATCCTCCACGTATTGGACGCGGGGCCTGCGCCAAAGCCGCACGGCGACCGCAAGCCGGGTCGGGGTGAAAGAGGCTCCGAGTGGTGGCCGCACGTCGAAGGCCCCCTTGCGACTCAGCTGGCGTCTTGCTCGCCTTGCCGCAGCCGCCGGAGATAAGCCTTGGCCGGGGCATAATCCGGTTCCAGTGCCAGCGCTTGGCGAAACGCGTGGATCGCCTCGTCAATGCGGCCCTGCTGCTCCAAGCTTCGCCCCGCATTGCAGTAGGCGTAATGCCGACTGGCGTACCGGGGTGCCTCCAAGGCTTGCTCGAACCACCCCAGGGCCTCCCCAGGCCGATCCAGGTCCAGCAGGTAGGCGCCGATGTCGTTGTACGGGTTGCCAAACGACGCGTCGGTTTCGATGGCCGACCGGCACTGGGCGATGGCCTCATCCAAGTCGCCGCGCACCGAGTGTATCCAGCCGAGGAAGGTGTGAGCCTCCGCAGTTGGGTGAGTCATCAGGCTTGCCCGGTACAGGTCATCCGCCACGTCCACCTCACCCACAGACTGGTGGATGTAGGCCAAGTGGAACAACACCCGCGCCTGGCGCAAGAGATCCCTCTGCTCGTCGTCCACGTCGCCGTGTGCAATGGCAGGGTCCCAGGCGGTGTCCACGGCTGCTGCGGCCGCGAAATCCTCCGGCGTTACCACGTTGTGCAACAGCACGCGCCTGCCCAGGCCCTCCACCTCGAGTAGCTCCTCAATTGTGCGGCTGCCACTGAGCGTCACGTCGCCCAAGCCCATGTCAACCCAGTTGCTGCCAGTCCAGATGCGCTTGATGAGGCTCTCCTCATCCGGATCAAGGCAAACGTGCAAGGCAAAGCCGCCATCCCACAATTGGATGGGTAGGCTCTGGGGTTCAAGGACCACGGCGCGGTCGGCTGGCTCGTCGGAAGCAGGGTCTTGCAGGACAACTCCCGCCGCTTCCAGCAGTTGGGCAAGACGCTCCGGGCGGGGTTCAGGTAGTGTTACGCGGTGGCCCACCCGCACCTCCAAGAGTTCCAGCAAGAGGACGGCCAGTCGCGGGGAGAAATCCACGCCGCCGCTGGGTGCACGAACGGGCGAATCAACCCACTCGGGGCCAACATGAGCTGTCGCCGAGTTCACCACACTCCGAGTGGAGTCGGTTCGCAGGACCGCCCATTGATCCAAGCTCCGTCGAAGGTTGGCGCCCCAAGACACATGTGGGTAGGGACTTTCACCCTAGAACCCGTTTGCGGTCTATGGCCCCCAGGCAACCACTCCAAGCGGGCCGGACAAGAAAGCCAGTATGGCCGCCATCATGCCGGCCTTGAGCATGCGTTGAGCCCGGCCCGCATCCTGCCACGCCAGCAGCACGGCGCCCAACATGACTAAGTCTGCGGCGGCCAGCAGAATCCACCAGCTTGACCACCACCCGGTGGCGAGGTCGATGGCCAGCGTGGATGCACCGACCGCCGCGACCGTCATGGCACTGGCGAGCACGAGCGTGCCCGTTCGCCCGGCCGTCATGGGGAACGTACGACGAGCGCCTGCGTCCGCGTCCATGTCCTCCAGGTCTTTGAGCAGTTCACGCGACAAGTTGGTCGCAGCCGCCAACAAGGCAAGCAACCAAACGACGCCCCAGGACGGAATCTGGCCCAGGGCTGCCGTGGCGCCAAACAGGAAGGCGGACCCCACCAATGCCGCGACCACCACGTTGCCCGCCAGGCCCCTTGCTTTTAGCTTCCATTCGTAGAGCCCCAGGAGCGCGGCGTTCAGGCCGGCAAACCCGGCAACAAGAAAACCGCCGGCTGCAAACGCCTCCCACAAGCCGATACCCAGCAGAAGCACAGCGAAGCCTAGCGCATCGCTGCGCTCGATTTGTCCCGAAGGCAGGGGTCGCTCGGGGTGGGCCCGGCGATCCAATTCCAGGTCAACGACGTCGTTGAGGACGTTTCCAAAGCCTGTCACCAGGAACGCCGCCAGCGGAGCCCCGATCCAAGTCACCAGGGGCAGCGACGAGGGTTCCACCACGACTAGACCGACGGCCACGGCTGCCGCTGCCAGCAGGGCATTACCGGGCCGCAGCAGCTTCAGCCGGGCGGCCCACAAGGCGCCGTAGCCCGACATCAGTGGGCTGCCGCCATCTTGGCTTCCGCCGCCGCCAGCAGCTCATCCACCTCGTCCCACTCGGCGCGGGCCTTGGCCTCCTCCATGTCCTTGACGGCCAGCATGTACTTGCGCACCAGGGGCGCAACCTTGGGGAAGTGACGCAGCATGAGCTTCACGAACGTCGGGAACTTCGCCTCGGTCAACTCCAGCACCACATCACCGTCAAGGATCTGCGCCAGGCGCTCGAAGTCCTTGTCGCTGAGATTCTCCGAGAAGTAACGCAGACGCAGCAGCTTCTCCGTCACGGCGCCCTCGTCCTTGGTCCAGTACTCATCCACATACGGCTGCAGGGCCGCCTTGGACACGTCGCCTCGCCGCAGCGCCTCGCCGCCCACACGAGCGGCAATCATGGCCGCGCGCATGGCGATGATAATGCCGCCGCCGTGGATCGGGTTGACCAGTTGCGCCGCGTCGCCAACGAGCATGACGCCGTCGGCGATGGGCGCTGGCACCCGGCTGCTCACCGGAATGCCCGACCCGTTGATCTCCGTCACGCTGGCGTTGCGGAAGTGTTCGGGGTGCCGCTCGATCCAGCGGTCCAAGTAGTCTTGTGCCCGGTTACCCCACGACGCCTCCTTGGCCAGGATACCGATGCCCACGTTGGCCACGTTGTCGCCCTTGGGGAAGATCCAGACGTAGCCCTTAGGAGCCACGTCGGACCCGAAGTACAGGTGGAGCCAATTCCACTCCTCGAAACCCTCCACGCCCACCATCTCGTACTGGAAGCCCGAGTGGTAGTCGCGCACACGGTTGAGGGTCTTCAGGCCGGCCCACTTGCCAATGAAACTGTCAATGCCGTCGGCGCCGATGGTCAGCTTGGCGCGGATGTCGAACTGCTTGCCCATGAATTCAGCTCGAACGCCCGCGACGCGGCCCGAGGCTTCCTTCAGGAGGGCAACGGCCTGGGTCTTGGGCATCATCTTTGCCCCGGCCAGAATCGCATCCCGGGCCAGGTGCTTCTCGAAGATCTTGCGCTCAATGACCCAGCCATAGGTGTCGGGTCCCTGCATGACCACCCGCGTGCCACTGGGCGCGTACAGTGCCGCCCCCTCGATGCGACCGTACGCCCACGCCGGGTCCGGCTTCACGCCGCAATGGGCCAAGCCCTCGTCGGACACCCCCTCGGCGCAGCGCTTGGGGCTACCGATGTCCTGCTTGCGGTCGATGCCCAGAACAGTGAATCCCTGTCGGGCAAAATCGCGGGCCGCAATCAGTCCGCCGGGGCCGAGCCCCACCACGAGGACATCCACCTCGCAATCGACGGCGCGGGGAATCGTGCCAGGCGCCAGGCCGCGCAGGGGCTTGTCGGTCACCGTCAAGTCAGGAGAACCAGAAACACTCGCCATGAATCACACCATAATCACGCGCTGCAGCCGCGGCGTCGAAGCTGCACCATGGTCGTCGCCGGGCGCCAATGCCCCAACGGGACAGAACTGAACGCACAAGTCGCAACTGATGCACGGATCCTGATCGACCTCCAGGTAGTCCCCGCGCAGCGTGATCGTGTCCACAGGACACACCCCAACGCATCCAGCGCAAGAGATGCAGCGGCCGTGGTCGACCTCGATCTTGGCCATACCGCGGCCACCCCAGGCCCACTTAAAAGCCGGGCGGACCCGGCGCTATCCTTCCGACGCCGCCCGAAGCGACCAAATACCAGTCCCGTTTGGGCCGCCTTGCGCCACCCCAGCGGCTTCTTCGAAGGCCGCAAAAAATCGGGCCCGTAGGGTAGCTTGGTATCCTTGTACCTTGGGGTGGTATAGACTCCAGTTCAAATCTGGGCGGGCCCATCCAACTCACTTCGTACGTTGTCTGGGCCACGCCCAGACTCCCCCACGCTGCGCTCGGGCGCCGGGAGAACGTCGCGACGCTCCTTATCTCCCGCCGAATCTGGGCGGGCCCACTAAACGAAGCGCAGCGGAGTGAAGTGGGCACAGCCCAGGTTTGCCCGCGGCGCGCAGCGCCAAGGGAGGGCCCGAGCGAGCCCCCGGCGCACGCACCGGCCCCTTCCTCTGCTTCCATAGCGGCGAAGTCCTTGACAGGTTGTGGCGCCGTCACTTTCCCGTGTTTCAGCCGTGTTGCGCGAGTTGGGCCGGGGCGTGTTGGCGTTGACGGTGTTGGGGGCGATCGTGTTGGCCGTGGTGCAAGGTTCGTTGGGCCGCTTGCCTTGGCCCTGGCTGCTCGCGGGGCTGGCGGCTGGCCTGGTGTTGTCGGGTAGTGCCGACTTGCTGGACGCCGTGGTCGCGGGTCGCCGCGCACGCCGCGCGGATGAATGGTTGGATCAGTGGGGTGAAGAGGAGTGAATCGGGGGCGCGAGCCTTCGTGGGGGCCGGCATTGGGCTGGCGTTGCACGCTCAGGCGCCCTGTCTGCTCGGGGCGAACGTCATCGTCACGGTGGTTCCTGTTCCCAGGCCTTGGCTTTCCAGCCGGAGCGACGCGCCTTGGGCTTCCAGCATGGCTCGGGCGATGTGCAGGCCGAGCCCGGCGCCGAGGCTCGTGATCTGGCTGCGGTCGTGGGCTTGGGTGAAGGGGTTTCCCAGTTCGGCGATGCGCTGGGGCTCGATGCCGATGCCGTGGTCCTGAACGATGATTCGGGGCGGGTTGGCGCGCACGCTCACGTCGATGGGCTTGCCTTGGCCGAACTTGCGGGCGTTGTCCAGGATGCGGTAGAGCGCCTGCTCGAGAAGCTTGGAGTCGACGCTTGCCTTGACTTGAGCGTCGCCGGTCACGGTGACCGCCTGCTGGGGGCGTTGTGCATGCCAGGCGTCCGCAATGTCCTCCACTGCGGCGGCTAGGTTGCGCGGCTCCCGTGCGGCGTGGAGTTGGCCACTCTGTGCTTGCGCACTGGCTCGGAGGTCGTTGATGAACGTGGTGAGTTTCCCGATGCTGGTTTCAATGGTGTCCAATGCTTTGGCTTGCTTGGCGGCTTGAGCGCCAAGCCCGGCGCGCAGGATGTGCAATTGCAGCTTCAGCGGGGTAAGGGGTGTTGCCAGTTCGTGGGCGGCAGTGTTGATGAAGTCCTGTCGCAGTCGGTTGATTTCTCGCAGCGCCTGGTTTTCTTGAGCCAGTTGCTGGGCGCGAGCCTCGGCTTGGGCCATGGCGCGTTCGTAACGTCGGCGCTCGTCGAAGCGCAGCAGGATGCACACTGTTTCGTCGCCGACGCTGGCCACGTTCACCAGCGTGGGAATGGGCTCCCCTCCTGTTGCCAGATCGAGGGCCACATCCCAGGCGTGGCCAACGGTAGCCAGCAGGGGCACGACGGCGGTTTCCCAGTAGAGAAGCGATCCGGGGGTGAGGATGTCGGCCAGTGAGGCGCCTTGGAGTTGGCCGGCGGGTTTTCCGAGCCAACGCTGCAGGGTTCGGTTGGCTTCGACGGTGGTCGCCTCGTGGGAGAGGCGCAGGGCGCCGCAGTGGAGGCGGTCCAGGAGGCCTAGTTCGTCAGGAGTGCCTACTGAATGCGTTTGAGAAACGATTGGATCGCCTCGGCGGTTTGCGTGGGGTGGGTCATGTGGGGCGCGTGTCCCGCTCCGTCGATCTCCACCAGCTCGGCATCCGGAATGTGGTCGCGGACGTACTGTGCGACGACTAGTGGGGCAATGGCATCGCGGGTACAGTGGATGATGAGGGTGGGCAAACGAATGCGCTTCAGGTCCGGGCGGTTGTCTCCAAGAAACGTGACGCGGGCAAAATGAGCCGAGATTTCGGGATCGTTGCGGCAGAATCGTTGGTTCAGGGCTTGCTCTGTACTGCGGTCCTGTTGGTCTCCGGCCACCATGGAGGCGAGTTGCCCCGCCCAGCCCTGGTAGTTCTCGCGCATGGCACCCAGCAATCCTTCGATGTCGGTGCGGCTGAAGCCGCCGTCGTAGTCGCCGTCCTTCAGGTAGTGGGGGCTTGGACTGATCATCACGAGCCCGCTGAACAATTCGGGTCGCTTGATGGCTGCCAGGCCAGCGATCATGCTGCTGACCGAGTGCCCGATGGCGACCACGGGGCCGGGGTTGATTGACTCTAGGACCTGGATCAGGTCGTCCACATGGCCGTCCAGCTGGTCGTGGCGCCGGCCATAGGCCTGGTAGTCAGAGTTGCCCATGCCCGTCAGGTCGTAGCAAATGATTTGGTGCCCCTGACGCAAGGCAGGGGCGATCGGGTTCCACATCGACTGGTCGCAGCCGAAGCCATGGACCAATAGCAAGGGCGGACCTTCGCCGGTTACCGTAACGGCATTGCGGCGCCCAATGTTCACCTGTTGGGGGCTCGGCATGAGCAGGCTTGTGTCGGGCCGCTTAGAAAACGCTGGGCCCCGCGGACCTTTGGGCGGTGGGGGCCTGGGCCGGTTGGATGCCGGCTCGATCCAGGCGTAGTCGGCGGATGTGAAACCTCGCGGAGCCACCCCGCCTTTGCCGCGACGCCCTTGCAACGTCGCCACGATGGCCCCTCGGGCCTCGGCAGTCGAGGCGACATCGGTGGCAATCCGACGTGGCGCTCTCGGGCAGAGGCCCCCGGCAAGCAGAGCGACCCTGCCTCCAAGGCCTTGCTGCTGGCCCCAGGAGGCTGCACGCCCAGGCAATTGCCCCTCGGGCGCCTGCCTGTAAGGCTAAGCTCCCCTGGCCCCGAAGCACGGGCATGCGGTACGTGGATCGGGTATGGTCGCTGCGTTACACCATCCTCCTGTTGGTGGTGCTCCAGGTGTTCGACACGCTCTCAACAATGCTTGCCCTTGGGGCCGGCTTTCAGGAGGGCAACCCGATTCTGGCCCGTTTGCTGGCAGACGGCGGCGCCACGAGCCTGGTTGCCGTCAAGTGGGCCGTCGTGGGCCTGGTTTTCCTTGCCGTCGCCCTGGATCCGCTGCAAACTCCCTACGTCCGCGCCGCACTGGTCATCATGAACGTCGTGTACGCGCTCGTGGTGACCAACAATTTCGCAGCCTATGGCATGGCGCGCGGGTCGATGGCGTTGGCCGTCGCCTTTGCGGCGCTGGCATTGAGTTGGGCCATCGTCGCCGTGGATGAGGCCTTCTTCAGCCATGGCGCGGGCGGCGGCGAACAGGCTGGGGCGTCGTGATGCCCTAGGCCAGGATTTCCGCCTTCTTCAACACCTTCTCCACGACCTTGAGCCAGTCCTTGCCGCCGTGCTTGTTGGCAAGGGGACTGGCGGGCGACGGGTGGGGAATCGACGTGTGCTCGATGCCCAGTTGGCCCGCGACCACCTTGCAACGCGCGGCGGCGTACTCGCCGACGCCGATGAGCACCCGGGCCTCGGTGGCTTGGGTCATGCGGGCAAGGCCCTCGTCGCACACCTCGAGCAGGTTTTCGCGGAAACCGACACGCAACTGGTCAGGGGTGACGTTCCGGTGTTGGATGTCAAACATCAGCAGAGGGCAGTGGTTGACCACCAACAGGTGCTCGAGGGCGGCCTCGGGCGTGGAGTAGAGGTCCTTGAGCATGCCCCATAGCCGCTGGCCGGACACTTCCCGGTGGCTGGATTCCAGGCCCCGCACCGGGCGTTCGGGCAACTCCTCCTCCGGGGGTTCGACGACGTGGCCGTCCAACCGCAGCCAGCGTGCAACGGTCATGGGGTCGCCAAAGGGCACGCCAGTCTGCCCCATGCCCCAGGGGCCGGGGTTCATGCCGACGAACAGTGCCTGCTTGGGGGGGCCGCCGTAGCGGCGCAGGTAATCCTCGTGGATGTCCCAGGCGTACTCCAGGGGCCGGTAGATGGTTTCGACCGGCGGGCCTGGATCCAGCACCATGGTGGCGTCGCGGATCCACATGGCCGCCTGGACGACTTCGTCAACGCCCATGGGCCCGGCCTCGGCAGGAAGTTACGTGGGAACACGTGAGTGAATGACGGGGCCTCAGATTGGGGGCAAACCAGCGCATCGCCTGAACCCCTACGTTACCTGATTATCTAGGGATTTTCGGTTCACCACTATCGGGCTTCGGCCGGTTTGAGGCGCCACTCGGCTCGCATACGCTGCCCCGTGCTTATGAACAACCTACCGCAGGCAGGGCCCGATGGCGGCACTGGCGCCCTGAACCCCCAGCCCAGGCTTGGCGCCAGGGCCCACGGCCGCCATAACCGCCTCTAGGGCTCCGGAGACGCATTGGACGACACCTCAGCAGACGAGGTGCGGCCCTTGCGCTTTGGGACCCGGTCGAATTCGTCGTGGATCTCACCCACCAACTCCTCCAACAAGTCCTCCACCGTCGCGATGCCCAAGTTGTGGCCGTCGGCATCTTGAACGACGGCCATCAGCTTGTGTTCGCGTTGCATGCGCACCAGCACCTTGTCAGCAGGCGTGTCGTGGGTCGTGTAAAGCACGGCACGAAGCACGTCCGTGACCGGCTCCTCCCGCAACTGGGCGTCGCTGAAGCGCAGCAAGTCCTTGGCGTGCACGAAGCCCAGCACGTGATCGAAGTCACCATCGACAATCGGAATCCGACTCAGGCCGGTGCGACCACACAACTCGAGAGCCTGCTGCAGCGTCGCGCTCTTGGGCAGGTGCTGGACGAGCTCGGCGGGTGTGATGACCCGACCCACGTCGGTTTCCGTGAAGTCAAACAGCTCCGAGATGACGCGCTCCTCGAACTTCTCCACCTCGCCCTCGTCCACACCCATGCGCACCAGGGCCTCAATGTGGGCTTGCGTCACCACCGGCATGGGGTCGGTGCCTCGCACCCCAGCCATCAGAAGGATGATGCGAGCCAACAGGGTAAACATCCATTCAAGGGGGCGTAGGGCGATTTGGACCGCGCGCAGAATGCCGGCAATGTTGAGGGCAATTCCTTGGGCATGCCGGACCGCGAAGGTCTTGGGGGTGATCTCGGCGAACACCAACACCAGGAACGTCATGACGCCCACGGCCACCGCGGGACCAATGGTCCCCAGCAGCTTCAGGAACACGAGGCTGGACAGGACGCTGGCAGCGATGTTCACGATGTTGTTACCCACCAAGACGGTGGTCAGGATGCCCTCAGGGTGCTCGAGCAAGCCCTGTAGCCTTCGGGCGCGGGCGCTACCCTCCTCGGCCAGATGGCGCACGACGGCGCGATCTGTGCTAATCAGGGCGGTCTCGGACATCGAGAAGAACGCGGATAGAAACAACAGGCCGGCCAGGATGGCCAATTGCAGAAGGGTCAGGGGGTCGACGGCCAAGCGGCAGGAAACCTCAGGGGCGCGTAGTCAGGTGTGGTTCATAACCGCCGCGTCGTGCGTTGGCGGGCATCCCGTGCCTTGGGCGGCTAGTCGTACACGACCAAACCGGTGAGGCTCCACGAGAAGTACGCGGCAGTTCTGCATGTTGGACCGCCAAAGGCCGCAGACGACGGAGGCACGCATTGGGCTTCGGCGCCACGCGACGACCTAGAAGACAAGGAAATGGGCCAGCCATTGGCGTTGCAGGTTACGCGAGCCGTACGACTGCGTCTTCGAGCACGGTCTTGAGGACCATCATGGTGGTGGTCCGCTGGATGTGCTCCAGAGACAGGGTTGTCTTGGCCAAGTCGTCCAGATCGGCGCGGTCGCGCAGGCGTGCCAGCACCACGCCATCCCAATCGCCCGTGACGTCATAGACGCCGAAGACGCGCGGGTCGCGGGCAATGCTCTCCTGGACGTGCCGCAGGTGGCCCTTGTCGATGCGCAAGCCGATGATCGCGGTGAAGCCCCAGCCGGCGGCCTCGGAGTCAACGAGGGCCGTGTAGCGACGAATGACGCCAGACTCCTCCAGTTGGCGCACGCGGCGGTTGACGGTGGCAAGGCTGGCACCCGTCTGGGCTGCTACCTCCCTGTGGCTGGCACGGCCGTCGCGCAGCAGCACCTCCAGGAGAAGCCGGTCCGTGTTGTCGATGGCGTGGCGCGAAACGTTCGTCGCAGTCATCTCAAGATTAGCACATGCAATGGAACGTTTGACTCTTTTGCTCCAAAATCAGATGGTTATGTCTTATTGAAGGCCCCATTTCTGATGCAAGTGAACCCTTAACTAGGACTGCTTTCTCGGCGATTTACAGGGAGACCTAGCCTATGGTAGTGTATGCAGAGTACATCTGGATGGATGGACACCGACCGACCCAGAAGCTGCGCTCGAAGACCAAGATCCTGCCCAACCTGGACACGGTTTCTTCGCTCGAAGACTTGCCCGACTGGGGCTTCGACGGCTCCAGCACCAACCAGGCCCCCGGCGACAGCTCCGACTGCGCCCTCAAGCCGGTCTCCTACTTCCCCGACCCGATCCGTGGCGCCCCCCACATCCTCGTGATGTGCGAAGTGTTCCTCGCCGACGGCGTCACCCCCCACCCGACCAACACCCGCGCCAAGCTCCGCGCCGTGGCCGACCAAGTGGTCGAAGAGGAAGCCTGGTTCGGCATCGAACAGGAGTACACCCTGTTCCACGGCCGCCAACCCCTCGGCTGGCCCGAGAACGGCTTCCCCGCCCCCCAGGGACCGTACTACTGCGGCGTCGGCGCCGACGAAGTGTTCGGCCGCGACCTGGTCGAAGCCCACATGGAAGCCTGCACCGCCGCCGGCATCCAGCTCTCCGGCATCAACGCCGAGGTCATGCCCGGCCAATGGGAGTTCCAAGTCGGCCCCCTGGGCCCCTTGGAAGTCGCCGACCAGCTCTGGGTCGCCCGCTGGCTCCTGTACCGCATCGGCGAAGACTTCGGTGTCAGCGCCACCGTGCACCCCAAGCCGGTCAAGGGTGACTGGAACGGCGCGGGCGCCCACACCAACTTCTCCACCAAGGCCATGCGCCAGCCCGGCGGCATGGAAGTCATCGAAGCTGCCTGCGAGGCCCTCTCCAAGCGCCACGACTACCACATCGACAACTACGGTGACGCCAACCACGAGCGCCTGACCGGTCTGCACGAGACCCAGAGCATCGAGAAGTTCAGCTGGGGCGTCAGCGACCGCGGCGCCAGCATCCGCATCCCCCTCGAGACCGCGACGAAGGGCTACGGCTACCTCGAAGACCGCCGCCCCAGCGCCAACGTCGACCCGTACCGGGTCACCCGCGTGCTGCTCGAAACGATCTGCCTCGGCGGCAAGACCGTCGACGCGATCGCCGTGGCGAACTAGACCACCCCTTTCCTCTCCCCTCTCCCCAATTCCATTCTTGCCCGACTGACATCGACCTGCGTCCAGCGGAAGGCTTGGCGAGTTCTCATGATGCGCCAGCGCGAACCCACAAAGGGCGTCAAAGCCAACGGATCATTGCCCCCGACGTCCGAAAATCCTTTTTGGGAAAAGCGGCCACCAAGACCAGTGCGGACTCAGCACGATTGGCGGGAGC
>JBFJVP010000022.1:0-15455 GCA_041624075.1 Thermoplasmatota archaeon
CCAGATCGACGCAGTCGGCGCGAATCGTGAGGCGGTCACGCTGGGTCCACAGGGCGATGAGTGCTGCTGCGAGGCCGCCGATGAGGATGCCGAGCACGATCCACAGCGCTGTGCCCGTGTCGATGGCGAAGGATTCGAGGAAATTCTCGCGGACGATCAGTTGTGCTTCGGCGTCCTGGCGGGCTTGCACACGGTTCAGGTTGCCTTCGGCGGGGTATGTTGCAATCACATAGACTTGGACGCGGAATTCTTCCACCTCCAGATCTTGCAGGGCGGTGACGAACAACTGGATCGTTTGGGCTTCGCCGCCCGTGATTTCGAACCGGGACACGTCGAATTCGGCGCGCCATGCCTCCTCTGGTGGGGCGATATGGGCCTCTACCCTGGAGGGTTCAGGATTGGGTGCCCGGTTGCGCACGGTGACGTTGAAGACCGCCGTTTCACCGCGTACGATGTCTTGTTCGGGTGGGGTGACCGTCATCTCCAGGTCGATGAATTGCCCGATGATTTCGGGGCGCAGGGGGGGCTGGGCCGCTGCGGGGGCCATCAGCAGAAGGGCGACCAACGCCAGAGGCAAGAGCCGCGCGCCCATGCACTGATATGGTCATTGATTAGTTATAAAGGGAACGTGGCGCGTTCACTCCACTCTCCGGCTCCTTCATGAATGGCAGCGACTCTGCGCAGGCGTGGGATCGGGGATTCACCCAGCTTTGGCCAAGCGAGCTGCTGCGGCAGCCGGTTGGGTGAACCAGCAGAGTCATGTGACGGTGGTGTGCCACATCGACGCCGATGGCGTTGCGGCCGGCGCGGTCGCCCAGGCTGCGCTTGTGCGCGCCGGCATTGATCATGAGGTTTTGCCTGTCAAGTCGCTTGACCAGGTGCACGTGGAGAGGATCCGCGAGTCCCAGGGTTCGTTGTGGTTCTGCGATCTGGGGTCGGCGGCCCATAGCCAGTTTCCCGGCGTGTCCAAACTGGTTTGCGACCACCACCAGTTGGACCCGGAGGGCGCCGAGGCGTTTCCGCACGTCAACCCGATGCTGGACGGGCTGGACGGCCAAACCGAGGTGTCCGGAGCCGGCGCCGCCTACTTGGTGGCTCACGCGATGGATGCGGCCAACCAGGAGCACCTGCCGTTGGCCCTGGTGGGGGCGGCCGCCGACTTGCAGGATCGGGCTGAAGGGCGCTTGCAGGGCAGCAATGCGGCCCTCCTGGCCCAGGGTGCGGCGGCGGGCCTGCTGGAGTCGCGGACTGATTTGGGGTTCTATGGTCCCGATGTGCGGCCATTGACCAAGTGGCTCGCTTACGCGCGCGAACCCGCCGTGCCAGGCGTGACCGGTGACAGGCGCTCTGCGCAGGCGTTTCTTGACCGCATGGAGGTGCCGCTTCTGGACGAGGGCACCGAACGGACGTGGGGCCACCTGGGTGAGCCGGAACGAAGGCGCATCCGGTCGGCCCTGGTGGCGCGTGTGCTTGATTGCGGTTTAGGGCCCGATTACGTGTCGGGCTTGTTTCGCCAAGTGGTGACCATCCCGGCGGAACCCGAGGGGGAGCCGACGCGGGAGTTGCAGGGTTTCGCAACGCTGCTCAACAGCACCGCGCGGTACGATCGGCCGGATGTGGGCCTGGCGGTTGCCCGGGGCGATCGGGACAAGGCGTACAGCGAGGCGCTCGATTTGCTGACGGGCCACCGCAAGCACTTGGTTGGTGCCCTGGATGCGTTCACCAGGGCGGGCGTGGACGAGTTGACGGGCCTGCAATGGGTTCACCTGCGGGATCGGGTGCGGGATACGGTGGTGGGCATCGTCGCCGGCATGGCGCTGGATGGACTGGGGCTGCGCCGGGATCTGCCATTGGTGGCGCTGGCTCACACGGCGGATGGTCGCACGAAGGTCAGCAGCCGGGCGCCCAGCGAGTTGCGAGGGCGCATCAACCTGGCTGAGGTCATGCAGCAGGCGGCGGCCAGCGTGGATGGTGCGGGCGGTGGCCATGCTGGGGCTGCGGGGGCGACCATTCCCCGGGATGCGGAGCAGGCTTTCCTGGAGCTTGCTGACCAGTTGTTGGCGGCCCAGTTGGGCGTGGTGACTGGTGTGCTGCGGCCGAGTGGTCTCCGGGGCTGGGTGCCTGCACCGGGTGCGGGTGCGCAGACAAGGTTGTTCTAGGCGCATTGCGGCGCGAAGCGATCACCGGCTTTGGCGAACCCTGTGGGCCAACAGGGCGATGGTCACCAGGGAGGCCAGCAGTGCCGTGACGAGCAGGGCGAAGCCGGGGCCAAGGGAGGGTTCCTGGATGCGTGCGGCCTCGGCCAGCTTCCAATGGTCCAAACCCAGGCCGGTGGCCAGCAGGAGCGTGGCTGGCACGCAGAGGCCCAGGGCCCAGTCTTCGCGTTGTCCGGCTGCCATTCCCAGGGCCAGGGCGTGCAGTGCCGAAGCGAGGCCGAGCAACAGTGCGGCGCCACGCACGATGTCCACGCCGGGGTGGCCGTCGAGTCGCTCGTCGAACCAGAGGCCGCGGACACGGGCGTCGGACAGCCAGGGGGTTGCGTGATCGCGGGGCGCTTCGGGGTCGGCGAAGGGGGCGTCTTGAACGAATGGCAGGAGGTTGCCGGCGGTCTGGGCGGCGACGACGACCAGCAGAAACACCAGGGTTGCTGTGCGTCCCCGCGCCATGGGTCGGGCGACGTTGGGGGCGTTCATGAAGACGCCGGAGTTGCCGTGTGGTGCTTTGCTTGCCGGGTTGGGACGGTGGGCCTTTGCGCTGGCGGGCGCACCAAACCCACACCCTAAGGTTTTATACGAGTGCTAACCAATTCGGTAGCTCATGATCTCACGACAACGCCTCGTCTTGTCCACCGCGACGGGCCCCACCAAGGCGCCCCTGATCACCGGCCGCCCCCGACTGATCCTGGAAGAACTCGCCCGCCAGGACGCGGACATCACGTTCACTGGCCTGCGGCGTCGTCTGGGCATCCACCCCCAGGCACTCACGCGCGAACTGCGCCGACTGCAAGACCAGGATCTCGTCGAACACACCAACCACGGCTACCGGTTGCGCGACCAAGCCGCCAGCGAGCTCACCGACGACCAGGCCCATCACAGCACCACCGAAGTTCTCCGCATGGTCCTGCCCCCCAACGCCGACCCCGCGCAACTCGCCGACGCCCTGGCCGGCCGGTGGTTCCAGGACTTGCGCTGGTACGGCCGCAGCGACGATCCCGGCGAGCACACCCTCATCTGGCTCACCGAGGGCGGAGCGCTCGTGCGCATTCGCCTCGTCGGCGGCCTCCTGTTGGTTGAAGCGGAGGCACCGGGAGACGGCATCGCCTCCCTGATGGCGGCCGTAGCCCAAGTGCTCTAGATCGCCAAGCGGCCGCTGGCCGGCTAGTCGAACCGCTGCACCTCAACCCACGACTGGTCAGTCGTGCCGCCGATCCATGCCGCCCAGGCGACCTCCTCGCCCGCCAAGCCCAGGTATTCGCGACGGTATGGCCCCGGATCGACCACACTCCGCGCCGGTTCAAGCGTCGCGCCCGAAGGGTGCAGCGTAGCCAGCACGAAGCGCTCTCCGCCAGGCCAGCCCGAGTCTTGGTAACCCACTCGCGCCAAGCCGTCGGGGCCAAACCACACCGCCGGCAGCACCTGATCACCGGCACTCGGCGCTACGTGCTGCGCAATCGACCAGCCAGCACCCCCGTCCCTCGTCACGGCAAAGCGCACTTGCAAATCGCCATCCGGCACGGCCACCACCGCATGCAAAACATCGCCCGGGTCAGCGGCAACGGCGCCAAACCACGTCGATCGGGCCGGCGCAACACCGATGGCCGGGCCCCAAGTTGCCCCGCCATCTTCACTGACGCGCACCACTTGGCGCCCGCCCGCACCACTGAACTCTGAGTAACTGAGGTACACGCGGCCCTCCCCCGGCGCCGCCAGCGTAGCCCCCTTCACGGCATCCCCAGCAGCGGCCGCAGCCAGCGTCACAGGCTCGGTCCAAGTGCCCGTTTGCGGGTCCAGCCGTGCGTACTGCAACGTCATCGCCGTACTCAGAAACTGCGTCCAGGCCAAGTGCAGGACGCCTTCGGGGTCAACCGTGATCCACGGCTTGTCCTGCATGACGCCGCCCGGCACCGGTCCCACGCCCTGGTGCCACTCCATGGCTGGTTCCCACGTCGCTGCGTGGTCCACGGACCGAGTCACGAAGACGCTCAAATCCGCCAAGCCGCCCAGACCCCAGCCCATAGGAGTCGTTGGAAACACGAACCGAGCCGCCACGCCCGCCAGGTACAGTGTTGCGTCCGGCGCGTACGCCAACACCGGATCGCCCAACGTATTGTAGGTCCCTGTTGGGTCCTCCTGCGCCAGGATCGAAGTCGGCACCACTCCACTCTGCCACGTGGCGCCGCCATCCAGGCTACGATGCACATCCAGGTTCACCGTAAACGGCGTCTCAGGCCCGGCATGGGCCACCTCATTCATGTTGGCCACCACCACCGAGTCACCCCACACGGCCGCATGCGGCTCCATGGCATGATCGCCGGCGCCCTGAAACACGAGGGGTTGAGCCGCGGCCTGCGGCCTGGTGCCGTCCGCCGGCGCCAAGTCATGCACGACTTGTGCCCCAAAGGGCCCCACACAACCGGATCCCAACACCAGGATCAGCACCCACCACCGCATCATTTTCCCATGGGCCATTACACCAAGAGAGTTCCGGCCAGGTGTCCCTCCCGATGTCGCCAAGGATGGGTCGGCGCCCGCCCATGATTGGGCACCCACTCCAATGTGACTGACTCACAGAGTGACCCGGTCATCAAGTGCTTCGGGCGCTCATCATGGTGTACCGGCGCCTCCCCCAGGAGGTTGCCAGGAGCAAACCATGTACCAATGCACAACCATCGGACCCGTCAAGCGCCACTACTTCAGCCGCGCCGAACGCGCCGGCTGGCTGGAAGCGTATGCTGCCCAGTTGGAAAACGAGTTGGCCGGCGTCCGCGAACGCCTCCAGGCCTTGCAGGTCGATCCAACGAACGCTGGCGGGGGCCAGGCACACCCGCCTTCCACAGCACGACCGGCCGACGCCGCCTAGGATTCTCGGCACCTCGCCCTCCTTACCCCGTAACCGGCGCGCCACGCGCCCGTGAAGGACACCACCCGGAACCAGGAGAACACCATGATTCGGCTCCACACTCGACTCTTAAGCATCGCTTCAAGTACGCAAGCCAGGATGGGGGCACAATGACCACCACGGTGGGGATCAAGACCCCTGAGGGCATCGTTCTGGCGACGGACCGCCGCGCCACCATGGGCTACTACGTAGCGGACAAGGACGTTGTCAAGATCGAGCCGCTGGACGAGAACTCCGCGATTACCATCGCCGGTTCCGTCAGCCAGGCGCAGGCCTTCGCCCACATGCTCCGCCTCAACCTCGAATACACCAAGAGCCGGCGCGGCTGGGCGCTCTCGCCCAAGGAACTCGCCAAGCTGGCATCCCACAGCATCCAGCGCTCCGGCGGCATCTACGGCCAGTTCATCCTGGCAACGCGCAGCAGCGACGGCGCCGCCCTCTGGGACGTCGGCGGCGATGGCTCTCTCATTGCCAAGAAGGACTTCACCGTCACCGGCAGCGGCACGGGCCCCGCCGTGGGCGTCTTGGAGTCTGCCGACTGGAGCAAGATCACGGACCTCGCCTCAGCCCAGGAACTGGCCAGCCGCGCCATCAAGGCGGCCACCCAGCGCGACGTGGGCAGCGGCAACGGCCTCGTCGTGTACACGCTACCCAACACAGGGGAGTACAACATGAAGACCTACACGTTCACCCAATCGGTTACCGAAGACTCGGAGGTGGCCTCGTGAAGCCGTCGACGCCTCGCACGGCTGGGGACCAGATGGCTGATGACCGGAGGTTTGCAGCATGAAGCCCACCGTCGACACCGCCTACCTGCACTTCGATGAGACCGGCAGTATCCCGGCCATCAAGTACGCCCGCATCACGTTGGCCATGGGCCTGCCCATCGTGGCAGCACGCGACGGCAAGAAGATCGCCGTGGCCACTGTGAACCGCGAGGGCAACCCGCTCTTGTCGGGTGCCGAGAAGATCATTCACGTAAGCCGCGACACCGTGGTCCTCGTGACGGGGCACGGCGGCGACACCAACCAGGTTCGCCAACTGCTGCGCGATCTGGCCGTCAACCACAAGTTCGTCTTGGGCAGCGAAATCAGCCCCAAGGAAGTCAGCTTGGCGCTCAGCGACTACCTGCACGAGTTGGGCATGAGTTACCGGCGGCCCCTTGGTGTCGGCATCATCGTGGCCGGCTTTGATGAATACGGCACCAAGCCCGCTATCTACCACTGCGATGTGGATGGTAACGCCATCGACCGCAACGGCATTGCCCTGGGCAAGCAGGCCAGCGAGGCCGAACACGCGTTGTCCGAGGGCATGAAGGGCAAGGGCAAGATCGAGGACATCGTCAAGAAGGCGGCCGAGGCGTGCGTGCGCGGCATGAAGGAAGACTCCGTCGACCTGAAGGATCAGGAGTTCCGGATCGACGTTAAGGTCCTCACCGCACAGGGCGGCTGAGCCCCGGTCGACTGGGGCGCGACGGGCTCCCTTTGTCGGGGCTGGATGCGGACCGATTCGTCGGGCCACGCGTTCGCTTCGAGTTGTTGAAATGGGAGAAGGCCGCTACGACTTGCGGGATGCACATGCATGAAGGAATCGGCCGCGCCGGCTACCGCCTGCTCGCCGCCGTCTTCCTGGGCCTGGGGCTGCTAGGTGCGGCTCTGGCCTGGTACGGCACGACACAACCTGGCGCAGCCATCACAGTGCTTGGATTGGTTCTCGCGGGCGTAGCCTTGACACTCCTGTTCGTGCAGGCTGTGGTGTTGCCCGCCACACTGCCCGGAGAACGCGGCCCATCGGCTGGCCCGCGCCGCCCGCCAATGGCCGGCGAGCAGCCGGCCAGGATCCCTCAGTCGGACGTAGGCTTCGAGTATGACGATTCGCGCCCCGCCGCCCGCGCGGCCCCTGAGCAACTCGTTGTCCCGCCGGCTTTCCAAAGCGGCTCAACCGCGCCCCCTGCGCCTCCCGCTCCGCCGGCCCCCAGCCTGCCCAGCATGGAGCCCCTGCCGGTGCCGGCCAACAATCCCGTCGTCCACTTCAGTGAGCGGGATGCGGCAGCTTGGCCCGGCAGCCGTGGCCCCAGCGCGTGGACCACCGAGCAGAAGGCGCGGCAGCAGGCCAGCCAGCGTGCCGGGTACAGGCGCCCTCGAGACGAGTTTACCCAGAAGTACACGCGGCGAACCCCGACGGTTCGCCAGATCCTGACCGACGCGCCTGCGGCGGGGAAGGCTGCCGCAGCCCCGGAGGGCAAGAGCCGCGGCAAGTGCGGCCAATGCGGCACGATTCTGCTGGCGCCCAACAAGCGGCCCCTGAACCTGAAGTGCCCCGTGTGCCAGAAGGTTAGTCGGCTGGAGTGATCTGCTTCTTGGATGCCGTTGGGCGACGTTGAGCGGCACGCCTTTGCCCCAGCGGGGGCTGCGTGCTCGCGATGACGGTTCGCGTCCGCTTTGATTGCACCAATCCGGAGACCCATTTGGTTCGGGTGACCATGACGTTCCCGGCGGCGCCAGAGCGCGAGCGCCGCTTCCGCATGGCGGCGTGGGTTCCGGGCAGTTACAAGATCCGGGACTACGGGCGTCACGTTCAGGATCTTGTGGGCCGTGTGGCGGGCAAGCCGGCGCGCGTCGTGCAGACGGGCAAGGATGAGTGGACGCTCCATGCAACGGCGGACCGGGAAGTCGAGTTGGAGTACGATGTCTATTGTCGCGACTTGTCCGTCCAGGCCAGCCACGTGACAGCTAACCATGCCCACCTGTTTCCGGCGACGCTGGCGTTGTACGACGAGCACAGCCGCAGCGCCGAGCACCAAGTTGAGGTGGTGCGTCCCAAGGGCTGGGGCTTGTGGTCTGGCCTGGAGTCGACGGCTCTTGACGGGGCCCTCGATGCGGCGTCCGACTACGATCACCTGCTCGATTGCCCGATCGAGGTGGCCCCGCCGGAGGCCGTGCACGTGGAGAGTTTCTCCGTGCGCAACAAGAAGCACCGGTTCGTGGTGTGGTCGCCGCCGCAGGGCGTGGACTGGGATCGCATCCGCAAGGACGTGCGCGCCGTCGTGGTTGCCGCTGGGGATCTCTTTGAGGGGCTGCCGTACCAGCACTACACGTTCATCACGCATTGCGCTGTAGATCACGGCGGGGGCCTGGAGCACCGGAACTCCACGGTCTTGGGACTCGATCCCCTGGGGCTCGTCGCGGAGGACAAGATCCAGGGCCGGCTGCTGCCCCTGGTGGCGCATGAGTTCTTCCACACCTGGAACGTCAAGCGCATCCAGCCCAAGGCGTTCCAGCCGTACGACTTGCAGCGCGAAGTCTACACCGATCTGTTGTGGCTGTTCGAGGGCTTCACCACATACTACGAGCTGCCGCTTCTGTACCGGGCTGGCGTCGTGGACGATGAGCACTTTGGAAAGCTGGCCGCCGAGATGGTGGAGTACTACGACATGGCCATTGGGCGGCGTCGCCGGCCCGTGGCTGAGGCCAGCCGGCTAACCTGGAGCCTGTTGTACCAGCCCCATGAGCACAACGTCAATCGCAACGTGAGCTACTACACCAAGGGCCTGTTCGTCGGCTTGTGCCTCGATGCGCACCTGCGCACCCACGGCGTCTCCGATGGCCTCGATCGGGTGATGCGCTACCTGTGGCAACACCATGCCGAGGACGGCGTCGGCGAGGCCGATTTCCCCGCCATCGTGGAGGCCGCCACGGGAATCGACTGTGCTCGCCTGCTGGGGCGTTGGGTCAATGGCACCAGCGAATTGCCCATTGACAAGGCGTTTCGTGATTTGGGGTGGGACCTCAAGCGGGACTGGAAGGACGAGGACAACAAGTTGGCCCTGGGCGTGAGCTTCGGGAAGGACTCGAAGATCATCGAGCGCATACCGGAGGACGCACCGGCGCACCGAATCCTGCAACCCGGCGACGAACTGGTGGCCATTGATGGCTACAAGTGGAGTGGTGACCGGCTGACCAAGCTTGCCAGTGCTCGCAAGGCGGGCGACGAGGTGGCCATCACGGTCTTTCGGGAGGGCCGGCTGCAAACCCTGGATGTCCCGTTGTGGGAGCGGCCGCCGGACAAGTTCTCGCTGAAGCTGCACAAGGGCGACGCGGCTGCCACGCGTCGCCGCACGGCGTGGCTCGGCGCTGGAAGCCGCAAGAGCCTGAACTAGCTGGCCAGCCAAGTCAGGCCAGCGGGCGGATGGCCATCAGCTCTCGGCTCGTTCGTAGTAGTAGCCATGTATGCTGACGATGCCGTGGAAGGCTACGTAGGTGTGTTCCAGCTGCCATGTGCCGGGCTGGCTGATGAGGATTTGTTGCTGGATGCCATTGCAGCCGGTGCCGGAGTCGAAGGCGACTGTTCCGTCGGGTGCCTTTAACTGGATGCGGGCGCAGCCGGACGGTTCGGCGGGGAGGATCGTGAACCACATCTCGACTTGCTTCATGTCGGGTCCGACGTCAAAACCGATGGTGAAGTGGTCCGTGTTCGAGTTGCTGATGCTCCAGGCTCCACTGTAGGAATACAGGCGATGAGCTTGAGCTTCCTTGGCGTCGTCGTAGAGTCGGTTGAGGGTCTCCTCCCCGAAGATGACGAAGACGATGGCGAAGAGGAGCAGGGCGCCGGCGATGGATGCAGCAGCGATGCCGGTCCACTTGACGAGGCCCTTGGCGCCGCGGCCCGCCGCTTGGGTGGAGAGGATGGCCACGTCCAGCAGCCGTTCTCCTGTCGTCTGGTTGACCACGCCGCCAGGCACGCCAGGGGCGCCATAGGCGACGCCGATTTCGCTGGGATCGCCGAATGCATTGGTTGCCTTGAGGGCTGCTTCGTCGGCTGAGAGCTCCTTGTCGGCGGCACGCAGCCGGGCCACTTCGGCGCCCAGGTGGTCCTCGATTTCGCCGAGGACGCTTTCCCGTTCACGTAGGCCCAGGTGGTGGAGGCGGCGCCGGACGTCGTTCAGGTAGTCGCGAATGATGTTGCTCATGATTCCATCTCCAGGAGGTTGTCCAGTTGCCGGCGCAGGCGGTGCCATTTGAGGTGGGCAAGTTGGCGCACTTCCTCGCCGGAGGGGGTCATTTCGTAGTACTTGCGGCGGGGCCCTTCGGACCCCTTGCCCCAGCGGCTCTTGAGCAGCCCCTCTTTTTCCATTGTGACCAGGAGGGGGTAGACGGTGCCGTCCTTCCATTGCCCCCGCCTGCCGGTTGATTCGTCCATGGCTTGGATGAGGCCGTAGCCGTGGATGGGCTGGTGGTGGTGCACGTGCTCAAGGACGAGCAGGTGAAGGAAGCCGGAGGTCATGTCGCGCTCCAGTTTCAGGAGGTAGTCGCTGGTGTTCATACTCGCAGATCCGGTTAACTCGAAACAAACAGTAACTCGGATTCCAAGTTATTGGATGTAGCGAGTTAACTTGAGCCTTTTGGTCACTCGAGTTGCCGGCGCTACGCAGATGTCAGGGCCAACTCAACCGTCTGGCTGCCCTGCCACGCCTTGCCCCCCAGCGTACGTGCGGCCGTATT
The DNA here is from genome assembly GCA_041624075.1 of Thermoplasmatota archaeon. Classification (GTDB taxonomy): domain Archaea; phylum Thermoplasmatota; class E2; order JACPAO01; family JAHFTW01; genus JBFJVP01. The sequence continues at coordinate 10,620 of JBFJVP010000022.1, forward strand.
GATCGAAACCCGAAGCCAATCCGCACCACAGGGAACATCCACGGCCACCACAACATGCTGGGCCATGGATCTCAGCCACGGGCCCTCCTCCCGGCTAACCGTTCCATTACCCTCAAACGGAGTAGACTTCGAACCCTCGCCGCTCCAGCCCGACGCCCATGCAGTCATGGAAACATCCCGCAAGAACGCCGGATTGCCCGCCGACGACAGCCACACGACCCCCTCCCACTGGCAAGGGCCTTCCAGGCGCGCAGGGCACGGGTCCACATGGCTGCACACCACGCCCGACTGATTGGTCAACTGCCATGCCTCCAACTCAGGTTCAGCCATCGACACACCCAGTTCCGCGTGGATCGGGGCGCCGCCGTCCGCCAACACAAGGTACGTCGCACCCCATGCCAGCAAAACGGCCATGAGCAGCAGGGCGGGCACGCGCAGGGACGCAGACATGCTCGCTCCACAATCGTCCGAATAGAAATTCTTTGCCCCGCTGGCCACGGCAAGTGGCGCCACCTCGGTTGCCGCACGACGACGGTTGCTAAACCGCCGACGCCGAAACGACGAGGGAGCCGCTGAAGCTGGCCATGCGAACATCCAGCCGCCAATCTCCCACAGAATTGGACTGCACCTGCTCCTCAATGCCCTCGCACCCGTCCCATCGGTCAATCACGACGAAGCCTGGCGGGTCGAACAAGCGCAGCCCCAAACAACCTGTTCCAGAGGAACGAACATCGATGGCAAACGGACTGGCACCCGGCGGCACCTGCATCCAGGCGGACTCGTTGCCGCTAGCCTGCGTCATGTCGCGCCTGATCAGATCGAGTCGCCACACCTCCACACTGCTCAATTCGGAGTCGTCCCACCCGGAACCATCTTGCAGGGCGCCAAAGACCGCAAAGGCCACCACGGCCACAAGCGCCGTGCAGCCGGCCGCCGCTACCGCCGTCCACGCCTGGGTGCTTCGGGCATGCCGGCCGAGGCCTCTGCCAGACAGAACCGCCACGGGGATGAGCAGTTCTCCTGTAGAGCTGCGAATGATGCCTCCGCGAGGGCCAACGGCCACGCCCACATCGTCGGCGGGACAGAACGCCTCAATGGCCTGGGCTGCGGCTTGCGCCCGCGCCAAACCCGGGTCCGCCTTCTGGCGCACGGAAGCCTGGTCTTCGATATGGGCCAGCAATTCTGCCACAACTTCACGTTGAACGGAGCGAGGCAGGTGCTGGAGCCGGCGGTTCACCTGGCGAAGATAATCATGCAGCGCCTGGTTCACCATGGCAGCCCAGAAGACGGCGATGTCTGAAAGAGAGTTGCGGTAGGTACCATCGGGGGCCGCCCGGATGCGCCCGGGCCGTCGCGACGAACCCTTGAAGTGACACCCCACCTGCCCGGGTGTCAACCCTTGGGCCGATCCATGACCGAGCTACCCGCCACCGTGCCGGGCCACCTCGCCAGCCACACGCGGCGGCTGGAACGCGCCGACGTTGCCGACCTGTTACGCCGCCAGCGGCGCCAGCGGGTCTTTTGGCGCGACGCCCACCACACCGCCGTGGGGCTGGGGTCTGCGTTGACGCTCAGCACCACTGGCCCCGACAGGTTCGTGCGTATGCAGAAACTGGTCGACCAAGCGTGGAGCCGCGCCACCGTAACACGGGAGGTCGGCGTGCCGGAATCTGTTGGACCCCGCTTCCATGGGGGCTTTGCCTTCCACGCCGACCATGTTGCCGATGGACGCTGGACGGATTTCCCGGGGGCGTACATGGTGTTGCCCGAGCGCCAAGTGATCTGGCAGGATGGTGCGGTGTATGAGGTTCGCAACAGTGTTGAGCCGCCTGAGGGGCACGTGGCGCCACCGCCCGCTCGGCCGCCAGCTCCCCAGTTGGCCGGTGATGACCACACCGCGTGGACCGACGCCGTGGCCGAAGCGCTGCGTCACATCGAAGATGGCGACCTGGTGAAGGTGGTCCTTGCACGCAGTGAGCGAGTGGACCTGGAGCCCGACATCGCTGACGTGGTGCCGCGCCTGGCCAATGGCGACTCGTTTGCCTTTGCCTTCGAGCCAACGCCGGGCCACGCATTCTTTGGAGCCACGCCGGAACTTCTGGTCCGTCTGGACGGCCAGCGTCTGCAAACCCATGCCCTGGCCGGTTCAACCCGTCGGGGCAGGGACGCCGCCGAGGAAGAGCGGCTGGGCAAACAATTGCTGCAAAGCCCCAAGGAAGCCCTGGAGCACGAACTGGTGGCCGGGTACATCCGCGAGGCGCTGCACGGCCTTGGTGTGCCCTTGAAGGCCCAACCCCGGCGGCTACGCAAACTCAGCTACGTTCAGCACTTGGAAACCCCGCTTGAAGGCACGCTTGAGCCCGAAGGGCCACGCCTGCTGGATCTCGTGGCTGCCTTGCATCCAACACCGGCCGTGGGTGGGGCACCCAAGGACAGCCTCGATTTGCAGCGGCAGTTGGAGCGCTTCCCCCGTGGCTGGTACGCCGGCGCCGTGGGCTGGATGGACGCCCGGGGCAACGGGACCTTTGCCGTGGCTCTGCGCTGCGCCCTGGCCGCCCATGGGGCCACCTGGATGTTTGCCGGGGCAGGCATCGTGGCTGGCAGCGACCCGGAACGGGAATGGGCCGAGACTGAACTCAAGCTGCGCCCCATGCGCGACGTTCTGGGGGTTTGAGGTGTCTGCCCCGGTTCCACCCAACCGCAACCTCCTGTGGGCCGGATCGGTGGTCGACGAGTGGGTTCGTTGCGGCATCCGTCACGCGGCGGTTTGCCCGGGCAGCCGGTCAGCGCCGCTCGCCTTGGCGCTGGCCGCTCGACCCGAGATTGACCTCGCCGTTCACGTGGATGAACGCAGCGCTGCCTACTACGCCGTGGGCATTGGCCGTGCCACGGGCGTTCCGTGCGTGGTGGTCACCACCAGCGGCACTGCCGTGGCCAACTTGTTGCCTGCTGTCGTCGAAGCCAACCAGGCAGGGGTGCCGTTGTTGCTTTGGACGGCCGACCGGCCCCACGAATTGCGGGACGTGGGAGCCAACCAGGCCATCAACCAAGTTGGAATCTTTGGTTCCAATGTTCGCTGGTTCCAGGACCTTCCCTTGCCCGAAGCCGCGCCGGGGCCTCTGCAATGGCTACGGTCCGTCGCCTGCCGGGCCGTTGCCAGCGCCACGGGGCCCGACCCTGGCCCAGTACACGTGAACCAGCCCATGCGGGAACCACTGGATGCCAGCCCTGAGAGCCTGCCACCAGTCAGCGGCTTGGCCGCCGGGCGACCGGCAGGCGCCCCGTTCCATGCCATCGCCAAGGCACCCCCTGGCTCGTCCCGATCTGCACTGGTGGACATCCGGTTGGATGGCCCCGGTTTGATCATCGCAGGGCCCCGAAGCCGCGTGGATGGCTTTCCGGATGCGGTCTGGAAGCTCGCGCAACAGTTGGACGTGCCAGTTCTGGCGGATCCGCTGAGTCAGGCGCGCTTTGGAGCCCCCGAGGACGTGGTCCTGTCCGCTTACGACGCGTGGCTGGGCAGCACCGACGTGCGCGCGCGCCTTCAGGACGCCTGGATTCTCCAGTTCGGAGCCGCACCGACCAGCAAGAACCTCCGTCGCCTGCTGCAACAGCATCGCGGCGTGCGCGTGATCGTGGACGAAACCGGCCGCGGCCATGATGAGGTGGCAACTGCCAGCCACATCGTGCAAGGGGACGCCGTCAGCGTGTGCCAGGCGCTCGGTGAAACCTTGGGTCCGCAGGCAGCGCCAGAGGGGCTCCATGAACTGGACGGGGCGGCCCGTGCGCTTCACGAGCAAGCAGATGGCGACCCCCAGATCATCCGGGCCGTTCTGCAAGCTCTCCGAGCCGGCGACCAACTGTGCATCGGCAGCAGCCTACCCGTGCGCGACCTGGACCGCTATGGCGCAGCGGGCGCGGCGCCGGCCATCCGGGTGTTCGGTAACCGGGGCGCCAGCGGCATCGACGGCGTGGTCGCCACGGCCGTGGGAGCCGCACGGGCTGCGCCGGGGGCCCGGACCCTTCTCCTCGTCGGTGACCTGAGCCTGCATCACGACCTCAACGGCCTCGCCTCCCAGGCTCGCCACGCCGAAGGCCGCCTGACAACCGTGGTCATCAACAACCACGGCGGCGGAATCTTCCACCACCTACCCATCGCGGCCCACGACCGCTTCGAGCAACTGTTTGCCACCCCCCATTCCTGGGATGTCCTTCGCGTGGCCGCGGGACTCGGCGTCGCGGCGACCCGCTTGGTTGGGCCGCATGGACTGGACCAACCACTCCATGACTTGGAAGGCGGGCTCATTGAGATCATCGTGGACCGCGCCGAGGCAGCCCAGGCCCGACGTGAGCTCCAAGAACAAGTCGAAGCGGTCGCTGCCAAGCACGCCGATTGACCGAGGCGCCTAGGCGACGAGGGCCCGCCGGGGCAGGGCAATGGGGATCGGGCAAGAAGGAAGATGAAGCCGGCCAGGGGCCGAATCAGCAGGTCGCTTCAACAGGATCGGCGACAGGGCACAGGACGGCCCAAACCTCGCCGCCCGGAAGTGTGTCCTCCGCAGTCGCCTGCGCGGCCGAAACCGCTGCGCTGGCAGCATTGATGGCCAGGTCGCCTGCGCCACCAGCCACACCGAGGCCAGCGTTGACCGCCCCCGTGGCAATCCGGCCCGCCGCGCCGGGGGCCTTTGCCGCCAGTTCAGCCGCCGCCCAAGCTGCATCAGCACCACTCAGCCCGGCATCCTCCAATTGTTGCACGAGGGCCCATGGATCATCCGTGATGCCGCCTGTCACGCGGTCGAGGCCCGCCACTCCCTCGATGACGAAAGGACAATCGGC
>JBFJVP010000023.1:0-15216 GCA_041624075.1 Thermoplasmatota archaeon
GCCCCATCCGCGCAGCCGGCGGAACGGGCCAAGCCATGTCTGTGCTGATTGCGGACGTTGTTCGCCGCGAATTGAAGATCGGCAAGTACGTGCCGACTGACGCCGAAGTGGAGCGGTACAAGGAGGAAATTCCGGCCTACAAGCAACAAGCCAATCTCCAGTACACCCCGACGGGCCCGGAGATCGAGTTGATTGCCCGCAATTGCCCCATCTGCATCAACGGCGAGGGCACGGAGCAAGAAGAGGTAACGGGCAACCGGGATCTGCCCCGCGTGGAGTCCAACCGTTTGCGGGGCGGCGCCTGTTTGGTCATGGCCGAGGGTTTGGTGCTCAAGGCGCCCAAACTGATGAAGCACATTGACAAGCTTGGCCTGGAGGGCTGGGACTTCCTGGGCGAGTTCATGAAGAAGGGCAAGAAGGCCGACGACGGCGAGGCGGAGGATCCCAACGCCATCCCGGACATTCCGCCCAACACCAAGTTCGTCCGCGACATCATCGCCGGGCGACCGGTTTTTGGCCACCCGAGCCGCAAGGGCGCGTTTCGGCTCCGCTACGGTCGCAGCCGAACCGGCGGCTTGGCATCCACCAGTCTGCACCCGGCCACCATGGCATTGGTGGATGACTTTCTGGCCGTTGGCACCCAGATCAAGGTGGAACGCCCCGGAAAGGGCACGCTGGCCACGCCGTGCGACGAGTTGGAGCCGCCCACCGTGCTGCTTCGCAACGGCAGCGTCCTCCCGCTCGAGACGATCGCGGAGGTGAAGGAGTACCGACCTGCGATCCTTGAAATCCTGGATCTGGGGGAGATGCTGGTGCCCTTTGGCGAGTTTGCCGAGAACAACCACCTGCTGCCCCATGCCAGTTACTGCTGGGAGTGGTGGGTGCAGGAATTTCAGGCGGCAACGGGCACCTCCGATGACGTACACCCGTCGGGTTCACTCTCCGGCATCGAGATGGTGCACCTGGCAGAGCGCACCGGCACCCCGCTGCACCCCGATGGCACCCTGCTATGGCACGACATCCGGCCCGCCGATGTCCGCCAACTGGGCGAATGGGTGCTGCGGGAGGGCAAGTGGGTTGGGGGAAGCCTGGAATTGCCCGCCGTCAAGCTCAACGACGTCGGCGACGACGAGCTCGGTGACGCCAACGCCGCCAAGCGCCAATGCGTCTCCCTTCTCACCGACCTGGTGTGCCACTTCCGCTCCGACAGCCACGACGGCGTCAGTGCTGGCCACATCCGCATCGAGCCTCGATTGGCCTACCCCCTCATCAGGTGCCTGGGCCTCGACTTGGCCGACGGAGCTGAAGGAGCTGACACCGGCGACAGCCAGGTGATCGATACGACCCGACGGCGCATTCTCTACGATCCGTGCCAACCCGATCTTCCGGCACGCTTTCCCACGGTCGGCCTGGTGGAGCGCCTGTCTGGACTCACCGTGCGCCCCCGGGCGCCGGCACGCATCGGTGGCCGTATGGGTCGCCCCGAGAAAGCGGACGTTCGCAAGATGCAGCCGCCGCCCCATGGCTTGTTCCCGATCGGCGGAGCCGGAGGCAACCAGCGTCTCATCAAGGACGCCGCCGCCCAAGGCACCGTCGAGGTGGAGGTTGGCGAACGGGTTTGCCAGCAGTGCAAGCGCAAGACGTGGCGCACGTTCTGTGAGTGCGGCGGTCACACGGTGGTCGCGCCCAAGCCGCCCAAGGAAGGCTTCGATCGGGAGATGACCAGCATCAAGCTTCGGGAGGAACTGGAGCGCGCTCGTCAGGCCATTGGCATGGGGCGCCTGCCTACGCAGATCAAGGGTGTCGTGGGCGTCATCAACAAGGAAAAGGTCCCCGAGCCGCTGGAGAAGGCGCTGCTGCGCGCCAAGTATGGCCTGTGGGTGTTCAAGGACGGCACCGTCCGGTACGACATGACCGATGTCCCGATCACCCACTTCCGTCCGAAGGAAATCCATGCTCCGGTGGAGCGCTTGCAGGCCCTCGGCTACACCCATGACGTGCAGGGCGAGCCCCTGGAGCGGGATGACCAAGTGCTCGAATTGCGTGTTCAGGACATCGTCGTGAGCAACGGTTGCATGGACTACTTCCTGGCCACCGCCAAGTACATCGATGAATTGCTGGAGAAATTCTACGGCCTCAAGCCCTACTACCACGCAGACAGCCGCGACGACCTGATCGGCGCACTCACCATCGGGCTGGCCCCCCACACCAGTGGAGGAGCCCTGTGTCGTATCATCGGCTGGACCAAGGCGCAGGTACACTACGGTCACCCCTACTTCCACGCCGCCAAACGCCGCAACTGCCTGCCCGGCGACGCCGAAATCTGGACGCTCAACAGCCCGGCACCGGTGCGCCGCGATCTCGCCGGGCTTTGGGAGGCAACGCCCGCACCGCCGGAGGCAGCCGATGGCAGCGGCACGCAGGCCAAGCGCGTCGAGGGACTGCGCGTGTTGGCTGCTGGCCGCGACGGGCGCGTGAGGCCCCGGCACGTGAAACGCATCTACCGTGTCCCGGCGCCTGAACACCTGATCGAGCTGGAAACCGCCAGTGGCCGCCGCCTGCGCTTATCCCCCCACCACCCCGTCGTCCTGGCCAACGGAGCGCTCTCGAAGCGGAAGGCTCTCGAGTTGCGGGTGGGTGACCACGTCGCCTTCGCAACACGGGTGGATGTGGAGGGGGAGGATTTGCCCCGCATCGACCTGTGGCGTGAGTTGCAGGCCCACCCCCTGCCCGGCGTGATGGTCCGGGGCATCCGCGACTGGCTGCGAACAGGCATCGATTCGGAAGGCGGTCTGCGGGCTGCTGCCCAACGACTGGGCACAACCGCCAAGGCCCTCGATCAGTACCGGCGCCGCGACAGCCTACCTGAGTCGTTGGCCCGGGCCGCCGAGTCCGCCTGGGGCGCACTACCAGACGGGGTCCGTTTGGCCGTCAGCCGTGACCCCGTTGCAATCCCACGCTTCGTCAACCCGGACGATCACCTCGCACGCCTCGTCGGACACTACCTTGCGGAGGGGTTCAGTCGTCGCGGCACCGTCAACCAAGTGGACTTCGCCGCCTCCGAGCCCGCCCAGCGAGACGACATGCTCGCCTGCATTTCGGTGGTCCTGGAATTGTGCCCCACGGCCACGCCGACGCGGATCACGATCAGCGGCCGCCTCCTGCCATGGCTCTTCCAGGACGTGTGGCAATTGGGTTCCGGAGCGCATGACAAGGCGGTTCCAGCCTGGGTCGCGGGAGCACCCGCCTCCTTCCGTCGCCAAATGCTGAGGGCAGCCTTCAGCGGCGACGGGAGTGTCGAGCAAGGCCGCCTGCACGTGGCGTACCACACCGTCAGCCGGAGCCTGCTGCGCGACCTCCAGATGCAATTGGCCTCCTTCGGGGTCGCTGCAAGGATCCGGCAAGCTGCCAGGCCACCCAGCGGCGCGGTTCTAGCCCATGCTCAGCGCACCGGCGGCCACGCGCCTGAGAGGACGTGCTGGAGCCTGCATATCCGGTCGCAGGACGCAGTGCGCTTTGCCCAAAACATCGGCTTCAGCCTTCAGCGCAAGCAGGAGGCCCTGGAGGCGGCCGTCCCCCTGGCTCGCCGCTCTCGCCTGCCGAGGTTGGGAGACCTGGCATTGGACGAGGTGGCGGAGGTTCGGTCGGTCGCCTGCACCGACGCCTGGCTCTACGATCTAGAGGTCGAAGAGGACCACACGTTCCTGGCCGAGGATCTGTTGTTGTGCTCCAACTGCGACGGTGACGAGGACGCGGTCATGCTGCTCATGGATGGTCTGCTGAACTTCAGCCGCCACTTCGTCCCCGACCGCCGCGGCGGCCTCATGGACCTGCCCCTTGTGCTGACCACCCGGCTGGACCCCAACGAGGTGGACAAGGAAGCCCACAACGTGGACACCCTGTGGCGCTACCCCCTGAAGTTCTTCGAGGCCACGACGCGCCACGCCCACCCCAAGGACGTGGACAAGATCATGGGCATGGTGGCCGACCGCGTAGGCAAACCCGAGCAATACGAGGGCTTCGGGTACACCCATGACACCCGCGACATCGCCGAAGGGCCCGCCGCCTCCGCGTACAAAACCCTGGGCTCCATGATGGAGAAGATGACGGCTCAAATGGAGCTGGGTCGAAAGATCCGGGCCGTCGACGAGGCGGACGTGGGCGCCAAGGTGATCGGCACCCACTTCCTGCCCGATCTGATGGGCAACCTGAAAGCCTTCAGCAAGCAGAAGGTACGATGCCCCCAGTGCAACGCCAAGTATCGCCGCATGCCCCTCAAGGGCGTGTGCCTGGCCTGCGGGAACCCCAAGTTGACCCTCACGGTCCATGAGGGTTCGGTCAAGAAATACCTCAACATTTCCAAGGAAATCGCCGACCGATACAACATCGACCCATACACGAAACAGCGCATCGTGCTGCTGGAACAATCGGTCGACTCCCTGTTCAACAATGACAAGGTCCGCAAGGCCAAATTGTCCGATTTCTTCTGACGCCGCGCCCCGGCGCTGGTGTCGGCCGCACGCGCGCCGCGTACGCCAAGGCTTTCCGGCAAGTTACGCCCATTCCGTGGGTGCCGGGCTGGCGGCCCTTGTGGCAGCAGGAGCCTTCCGGGTCCATTCAGCATCCGCATCGGTGAGCGCCTCGGCAAACGCACCGGCAGATGCAAACCGATCTGACGGCGCAACGGACATAGCGCGCTCCACGGCCATGCTGATGGCCGGCGGCGCGTCATGGATCGGGAAATCTGGCCGTTGCGATTCAATAGCGCGGCGCGCACGGAAGTCGGACAGTCCTTGCAGGGAAACGGGTGGCTCGCCCGTCAGCATCCGGTACAGCACCGCCGCCAACGAGTACTGATCCGATGCTGCCGTCACTCGATCGCCGCGCGCCTGCTCCGGACTCATGTAGGCCACGGTACCGGGCTGGGTTCCCTGCGTCGTCAACTGCGTCCAATCTTCTTCTGGTTCCAGGGCCAACGCAATGCCGAAGTCGCCCAGCTTGGCGCGCCCATCGCCGTCAAAGAGGATGTTGGCTGGCTTGACGTCCCGGTGGACGACGCCACTGGCGTGCAGTGAGTCCAGCGCTGCTGCCACATCGCGGACCACGCGCAGGCAGGCCTCAGGGGGCAAGGCGCCCTTGCGAAGACGCTGCTCCAAATCACCATCGCTCAGATGCTCCATCACCAAGATCGGCGTGGGGCCCCGCACGGCGTCGAGGAGCTTGACGAGGTGCGGGTGATCGAGTGATCTCATCAGGTGGATCTCTCGCTCCAGCCGCTTGCGGGCCTCGGCCGACGACCGCCACTGGTTCTGCAATTGCTTGAGAACCACGTTTTGGCCCGTCAAGGAGTCAGACGCCAGCACGATGTGCCCATGGGAGCCCTCTGCAATGGCGCGTCCAACCCGGTAACGGCCACCAACGAGCTGGCCTGGTTGCAAGCCGTCATCCGTGCCCGGCGCGCTCTGGTCGGCGAGGGCCAAAAGGACCCGGTGCTCATCAGGGGTGATGTTCAGGCTTCGTCGCAGGACGCTCAGGTAGTGCTGATCCGTTCTGGGGCCCATGTTCTGGTTACGGGACTCCTCCAGTGCTGCCCGGTAGATCTCCAGGCGGCGCCTGTACACGCGGCCCGTATCGCTGGGAGGTCCGCGACCGTCGCCGCCCGCTCTGGCAAATCGCAGGGCCGGCGCAAACATGGCAGGTATGCCAATGAGGGCCGCGCCGCCCAGCCACGGACGATCCACCAGGACGTCCCGGCCCCACTGCCACAGCAGAGCCGTCGTGGCCAGACACAAGGCCGCGTACGTGATGATGCCCGTTGCTGCGCGGGCGCGCAGGTCGATGTTCAGCAGTCGGTAGTGGGCGATGCCGTATGCAAACAGGGCCACCGTCAGCAATCGCCATAGGCCAACCATGTTGAAGCCCACCGCCTCCATATCGATGACGAAGCGCTCCAGCAAGCCAGCCGCCATGGGGACGACTGCCGTCGTGACCACCAGGCCCCGCCAGGGCTCTCCCGGCCGCGCCAGGGCAATTCCTGCGACCGCCAGCACGCTCAGCATGGCTGCCGCAGCGTGCACCCAGTTCAGCCCGAGATCTCCTTGCAGAACGAGGACATCGAACAGGGTCGAGCCCGGCAACCCGTAGGTGAAGACCTCGGTGCCCTTGTAGGAGACGTAGGTTAGTAGAGCCGCCACCACTACCGCCATCTGGTCGCGCACTGCCGGGGATGCCGCCTGCCGCCATCGGGCGACGGCTGCCCACAGCGCCAGGACGAACACACCAATGGTGCCCACGAGGCCCACCGGAATGAATAGGGGACCAAAGGATGCAATGGGCAACCCATCCACGGGGTGGGGCTGCGTTCCATCGACGAAGAGGTGGGGTGCCGTCCACAGCAACAACAGCATCGTGGCGGCGGGAACGGATGCCAAGAACAATGCCAGCGGCTGGTTGGCCACGCGGTGGATGGGCGCCGGGTGCCTGGCCATGAAGACCAACAGCGGCAAGTACATGGGAATCAGCAGCGCCACGTTGGCGTAGCTCCAGAAGAGAACGGGCCCCTTGCTGATGGCCATGAAGGACATGTTGGCCGCGGTGATCTGGAAACCCCACAGCAACGCGAAGGAAGCAAACGCCATGGTGCCCGCGCGGGCCACTCCGCGTTGCCGCGCCCGGACGGCGACGACGAGAACAATCAGGCCCAAGCCAGCCATCGCGAGACCCGACGCTACGCCCAGGATGCTGCTCGGGTTGGTCATGTAATCCATGCAGTTCTCCGGTTGCTCCCGCAGCGGCGGAAGCGGCGCAAGCGCATGGTTCGCCCGGTGCTTAACATTCGGGGTTGCCGATAGGTGAGCAGAAACCAAGTGGTTTCGACCGCAGGGCCCCGTTGCTACTCGGCAGTCGGTGCACTCATCAAGGCCATGCGGTGGCACATGGTTTGGTTGGACACGGATGGAGCAGGGCAACGGCAGGCATCGGCAACGCTGGTTCCGGCGAGGCCCATGGGGGCACAATGTGCCATGCCCAACCCGCCGTAGTCAAAGAGCGTGCTCCACACCATGCGGTCAAGGCATCCCTGGCGCTCCGACGTGGCGGAGCTGCAAGGGTCGTCGTCCTTGACCACCTCACACGGGTCTTGGCTGTCGTGCTTGAGTGGGCACGGGATGGCGGGCGAGGCGCTTTGGACCAGCGCCGGGTCTGTGGTCTTGTTTTGCGGGGGCCCCGGCGACCCGTCGGGTGGAATGATCGAGGAACTGGGGTCGGGCGTCGTGTCCGTGGAGATGCTCACCAGCACGAATCCCAGAACGGCCAACGTCACCCAGTGTCGGGTGGCCGCAGATGTATGGTAGTGTACCTTCGTGACAGAGCGTGCGAACACCGCCCTCGACGATGCTTCGCGCTTTGCCCAAACTCTTCGCCGGATGCTAGCCTCGCAGGGAAGATGGCAGCATAACTTCGTATGATGGCCCCGGCTGCTGCTCGTTCGAGCCGTTGGTCCGTGGATCCCCCACGGTTGGGCCAAGCAAATTGACGCAGGCCTGGGAAAGGCTTTGGGATGCGGCACCGAAAAAACTGCATGCCGACGATCCGGGAAGCAGCGGCTCCAAGGTGTACGCGATGCACTCCCGGCGTTGCTCGCTGTTCTCTGCAGTAGGACAGGGGTGGTCCGTCTGGTGCGCCAGCACGCAGCCCTGGTGCCAACGGTCGCTGTTGCGAGCAAAGCATAACATGGCAACTTCGCCAAAGAGTTGCGAATCGAAGTCGGGGGGCGACATAGACATGGGCACGGTGGCGTTGAAGCGCAAGAACGTGGCGTTGTGCATGGTGGCGAATTGGTCGGCCTCGAGCCACACCTGGGCACTGATCTCGTCGAGCAATGAAACACGAGCCAACGACCCGTCGAGGGATTGCTGCTCAGGGGGCATTGCAGCCACGGGGCTGACGGCCATCAAGGCCCCAATCAGGGCGCTTGCTTCCAGTTTGGTTGCATGGCGAAGCCGGCGGCTGCGGTGCCGCGCTCGTCCTGCCGATCGGTTGGTTGTCATGGGGTCACCTTTTGGGGGTAGCAAGGGGTTGGAGGTCCGGACGCGGGGGCCCGGCGCGGGTTGCTAAAGCCGCCCAAATACGCCGCAGGTGGGCGGATCTGTTGCTAGAAACTTGGCTAGCATCGGGTCGCAAGGGGTGATGGTTGGTGGCGGGTGGCGGACGATGCACATGACTGTCTGCTTCTCGCCCTGGGCGACGCAGTGCTGGATGCCTGCCATGTAGCACGTCATGGCGCAGGACCGGTCAAACGTCACGCCTACAATCAGGGTCACATTGGTGTCCAGGCCGCGCCCGGCCACGCGCTTGACGCCGCCGCCGGTGGTCATGTCGATGCCATCCCGTTCAATCCACTCCGGCCCCGTCGGTCCGCTCATCCATTCGACGATGGATCGACAGTTACCCGTGCACTGCTGGCCTCGCGTGGGAAGGGGCTCCAGGGGTTCGCCGGTCAGTGGATCACGGATGGGGTGTGCCGTCGCGGGGCTTGGCGCGCACAGGATGAGCCTCTCTCCGGGGGTCGCGGTGATGTCACGCCAAACGGGGCCCGGACAGGAGAATTCGGGTTCCACGCCCGTGGCTGTGCTGATTGTGCCATCGAGAAGAACTCCAAGGCCCCCGCCCGAAATGGCGCTTGGCTGGCTGCCCGGGGCAGCGTCGTAATCCGTGCGTGAGGTGCTTTCGGGGCGCCACAGCAGGCCGGTGCCCTGCAAGCCCGCACCTTGGCCGGTGGCGGAGTCGAGCTTGAAGGTGGTCTGCACGCCCCGGTCCATGAGGATTCCCGTACCGAAGCTCTGGCCCGCTCCTTGGCCAATGCCTGCTTTCAGGGTGTAGTGGTTGTGTCCGCCGGCGTCGGCAAGAATACCAATTCCGTAGAAGTCGCCTGCTGCTTGCCCCGAGTGCTCAGCGACGTAGGTGTCATTGCCGGGGCCTCCCAGCAGGATGCCGAGGCTGGGGGGAGCCCCGTTGGCTGGCGCAAGGGGTTCGTTGGGGTCGATGACGGTTGGCGGTACTCCTTCCACGGCCCTGGGTGCCTGGACCGGCAGGTCCCCATCGTTCTCCAGGGGTTCTTGGATGAGTGGCTGGCTGGCGGCACTTCCCTGCACTTGTCCTTGGGGGGCCACGCCGCCGAAGACGTTGGTGCCGGCGCGGTCGTCGAGGATCGCAACCCCCACGGCGGCGGCGCCGTTGATGCCTCCCACGTTGCCGAGTTTGCCGAGGTATGTGTCGTCGCCGCGCAGATCCACCAGAAGGGACACGCCGTTGCGGGAGCCGCCGTTGATGCCGCCTGCTCCTTCGATGGACCCGTCATAGTGGTCGACGCCATCGATGTCCAGCAGACAGGCAACGCCGCTGAATTGGCTGCTGCCGTTGAGCGACCCGAACCCCTCAATGGATCCGTTGTAATGGTCGTTGCCACCCAAGTCTACCAGGATGGCGGCGCCGACGGAGGCTCCGGCGTTGCCGTAACCAGGTCCGCCCGTTGCAAGGGTGTAAGCGTCGTTGCCGCCGCCATCAATCAGGGTGCCCACACCGCGGTCTGCCCCACCGTTGGCGACGCCGTGGCCGGTCATGGCGGCCTGGTACGTGTCGTTGCCTGCGCCATCCACCAAAAGGCCCTGCCCGGCCAGCCCGCCACCGTTGGTCACGCCGGATCCCAGACTCACATTGTAGCGGTCGTTGCCGGCAAGATCCAGCAGGTGGCCCTGCCCCGTGCGAGCCCCTCCGTTGGCAGCGCCGTCGGCAGTGATGTTGCCGAGGTAGTGGTCGTCGCCTGAGGCATCAAGCAGCCAACCTGTGCCGTGCAGACTGGATGCGCCGTTGATGCTGCCGGTCGTTCCGGAGGTTGCATGGTAGACGTCGTTGCCCCCGGAATCCAGGAGGAAGCCCATGCCGGCAAGTAGGCCGGCGCCGTTGGCTGCGACGAATTCTGCATTCAGGTGCGACGGTGCTACGGTGAATGTGCTCAGGTAGTGATCGTTGCCGGGCTTGCCGGGCTCGGAGGCGTCGATGAGGGTGCCGACGCCCGCGATGGCTGCCCCGTTGGTGGCTCCGAACTCGATGTCGGCCTCGTAGCGGTCGTCCCCGCCGCCGTCCAGCAGGGTGCCGACGCCAAGCATGCCGCCACCGTTGGCCGCCAGGCCGGCGCCTGTTGCGTGGTATGTGTCGTCTCCGGTGAGGTCCCAGAGGAAACCGGAGCCCACGCGGCCCGCCCCATTGGCCGCGCGCAGGCCATCGCGACCCAGGTACTGGTCGTCACCAGCGGTGTCGATGAGCAAGGCGCTGGATGGGTGTGTCTCGTCGAGAACCGCTCGCTCCACCTCCAGTGTGGGGGGCAGCGGCGCGTTCTTGGCCGCACCAAAGGACGCTCCGCCATTGTTGCGGTAGATGTCGTCGCCGCCCAGGTCAACCAGCACCGCGTAATCGTCGTCGTACTGCTGCGACTCGGTCCCAAGGCTAAATGCCAGGACAGGCGACAAGCGGATCGAGCCACTTGCAACTTGAAGCAACGGAAGTGATTGGGCGATGTGAATGGCTGCCAGGTCGCGGGCGGCACTCAGCAAGCCCAGGTCCGGGGTCGGGCCGCCGTAGGCAAGCTGGGTTGTCACGTGCAGCAACAAGGCGGCCTCGACGACGCGTGTCAATCCCGTTGCGGTGGGCTCGGGAATCGACGCGAGCCAGGTGTGCTGGGCTGGATCCAGGGGTCCCCTGCCATGGAGTGCCAGGAAGGCCGTCACGGCCTCGGTCAAGCTCGGCTCGGGGGTCAAGGGGGGGACGGCCAAGAGTGCCTGCGGGCGCGGCTGGAATTCCAGGGCCGCAGCCATCAGGCGGGTCTGGTCTGCCGTGGGTTCGTTCCAGGCGGCCAAGAGGTCATGGGCCTCCAACACGGTTCCCGGTGCCGTGGCCGCGAGTTCGCCGGGCAGGTCCGTCTGATTGGTTGCGGCGTCGCGCAGGTCCAGTGCCTCGTGCAGAGCTTGCCTGAAGGAGCTGTCCTGAAGGAGGTGGGCTCGTTGGCGGACGTGATCTGCCCATTGCAGGGCCATCAGGGTCGGGCTGGGGTCCTGCCGTTGTGTGGGTTGGCTGGCTTCGACGGCTCGTGTGTGCTGGATGACCACGGGTCCCAGCCAAGAGGTGAGTGACGCGGTTGCATCGGTTGCTCGAGCCGCGCGCTCCGCCTCCTGTAAGAGGGCGATCTGGTGGGCGTTGGTTCCAGTCCACAGGGGCGGTGCCCCTGGCGCGATCTCGGCGCCCAATGTTCCTGGAGTGCCCAGGGACAACAGCAGGAGCGTGGCCAAAGCGGCCCCCCAACCGCTTCTGGTCGTCGTTTTTTGTTTTGCAATTGGCTGTGGCGTGGGGGTCATTGAGTGACTCCTTGGCTCGATCAAGTATCTTAGACAAGTGATGTTTTTAGTTTGTTTGGTTGCCTTCGCCCATGGAAGCAACCTAGTGGTTTCCCTGCCAGCCAACTGGCTGCTTTTTGCTTCACCAACGACCGCCACGGGCCCGCACGGGGCCTACATCCACGCACCGAGGGGACCATAGCATTAACATCCGGCCCGCTGCTACAGGTGCATGGCGTTGCAGAATCCTGCGGCGGAAGCCCACGAAGATTCTCCGGACTCCGGACCAGACCTCGAAGCTCTTGCCCAACGCCTCCGCCCCCTTGGCAACGCCTCGCGGCTCCTGTTAATTGACATGCTCAGCCAGCCACTGTACGTCGAAGAAATTGCAGCAAAACTGAACATGTCAAGGCCCGGCGCCCGCAAGCACCTGGATGCCCTGGTGGATATCGGCGTCCTGCGCAAGCGCGTGGGTCGACGAGACAGCGGGCCGGTCGTCGAATACATGCTGGATCGCGCCGGCCTGTTTCAGATCCAGGTCCAATTCGCGGAAGTCGGCGCCCGGAAGAACCCGCCTGCCGACAACCAGACTACGCGAACGCTCCTGGCGGAGATCCCATCCCGCAACAACGGCGGGTCTGCCGGCATACCCCAGCCAAGCCTGACGGTGGTCCGTGGCATCGACGAAGGCCGCATCTACTGCCTTGGCAACACCAGCAACAAGGTCTGGCGCCTTGGCCGTGGGCCCGAAACCGACATCCAACTGGACTACGATCCGTTCGTGAGCACGCGGCACGCGGAGATCGTGGTTCAGGAGCAAGGCCTCGTCTTGACGGACCTATACAGCAAGAACGGAACCTACGTCAACTGGCGGCGCATGCGGCCCGGCGTGGAGGTGCCTCTTGCCCGTGGTGACATCGTTGGGGTCGGCAAGACCCGCTTCGTACTCCAAGTTCAGGCGCCAGCTTAAACGCTAGGCGACGACATGAAAGGCCGCTGCTATAGCGACCTTGGCGTGGTTTGAAGAGCCGCGCGACTACGTGCCGCGGCTTTCCTTGGCCTTGACGCGCAGGTCACTGCGGTGGCACTTGCGGCAGCGGTTGGCAAGACGGGCGTTGGTCACGCCACAGTGCATGCAGATCTTCTTGAGGAGACGGCGGGAAACGGCTTCCGGGAATGCCATGGACGGTCACCTGGACAGCCGCGACGACGGGGGGGTCATATATGAGTGTGATGGGGCTCAAGGGCAGTGCCAGGCGGACCTGGTGCTGGAAGGTCAAGGGTGGCGGGTGGGTCGGCGGCGGCGGGGCGAGCCTACGAAATCCTACGGCAGGGGGCTCGTCAAACGCCGCAGGTCTGCCGATGGAGCTTCGCCCCAAGTCCCTGGCTGGGCCCGGGTTCCCGTGCTGCCGGAAGGTGTGGTGGGGAGCTTGGTTCAAGTTGGCGTGGTTCTCGCGCGGCGGCCGCCGAAATCCGGTTAAACAGCGCGACAAGGGAAAGGGCCTCTGGGGGGATTGCGCGGCCGTTCAGGATTACTGCGAAAACCTGCACGGGAGCGCCCAACAGGATACCCATACACTGTTGAAGATTTTCTTCACATGCCATTATTGATTCTGTTGGGTAGTCATTTTCCACGGATTATTGCAGGTGTTGAGGTGAAAGGAGAAACCCTTTTGTTGACAGATTCCGCAACGCTCTGGTCATGGATCGAGACGGCGGCGAGAAGTTCCTGACCAAGGTCTCTACGGCCCAGGTCGAGAGAGTCTCGTCACCCCCGCGGGGTATGCTCCTAGGCTACCTCGGTGGCGGGTACCGTCCCGGTTCGAAGGCCCCGCGGGGGGACTGCCCGATGCAGGCAGATCTGGTTGCAGATCCGCTCCGGGGGTTCTTCGCGGATCGAGGTGGATGAAATGTCCGAAACCAGAACCCCCGCCGGCTCTCCGGGCCGGCGACGAAATCGAGGCTTGTGGGTGGCACCCCTGGTGACCAGCTTGCTTCTGTTTGCCTCTGCACCGGTGGAGTCGAACGAAGTGGACGGCTATGGTCTGATCATCATTGAGAAGCAGACCAGGCCACAGGATTCCAGGGATGCCTTCCGTTTCACGGGAGCCGTAGAAGGCACGCTGCGCGACGATGGGCGACTTGAACAGGTCGTTCCCGTCGGCTTGCATTCGGTGACGGAGCTGATGCGCCATCACTGGTACCTGGCCGGCATCGTCTGTGACGACGATGACAGTTGGGCTGACCTGGAGAACGACACCGCGTGGATTCAGGTGAGTCGGCGCGAGCATGTGACGTGTACGTTCTACAACCAGCGAGCGGCGCAGATCATCGCCAAGAAGGTCACCGACCCGCCAGAAAGTGAACAATTGTTCAATTTCAGTGGCGACTTGGCGGGCCAGATTGGTCACAACGAGACTCTGAGCACGTTCGTGCCGCCGGGTCTCTACAGCACGACCGAGCAGGTGCCTGCTGGCTGGAACCTCACGGCGGTGGTGTGTGACCACTGGCGCAGTTGGGGAGACCTGGAGAACCAGACGGGCTACTACCACGTGAGATCGGGTGAAACGCACACTTGTACGTTCTACAACGAGGAGTTGCCGCCTCCGCCCCCGCTTGCAACGGCGACACTCATCGTGCAGAAGCACACCGATCCGGCCGACTCGCCTCAGTTGTTCAACTTCACTGGTGACGCGTCGGGCGACATCGGCGATGGCGGCACGATCATTCGCACCAACCTGACGGCGGGTACGTACAACGTGACGGAGAACCTGCCACCGGATTGGAAGCTCACGGGACTTTCATGTGACGATGGCAACAGCACCGTTGACCTCAACTCGGCGACGGCGACGTACCGGTTGGAAGACGATGAAACCGTGATTTGCACCTGGGAGAACACCCAGAACGGCACGATCATCATCGAAAAGCAAACCGATCCAGACGGCAGCGCCCAGGTGTTCGAGTTCCAAGGCGCCATTCCGGCGTTCTTGCAGGACGGCCAAAACGCCTCCGCGTCGTTGGAGCCCTACCAGTGGTACCAGATGTGGGAGATCGTTCCCCACGGCTGGCGCCTGGACGACGTTCAGTGTACGTCCGATCGGCCGCAGGAGATGAATGACAAGGATGCGCGCATCGCTCCTCCCAACGGTGCCAGTTGGTACTTGCAGCCGGGTGAAACGGTTCGCTGTGTGTTCTACAACGTACAGCAGGCGCGCTTGATTCTGGAGAAGCAGACGCGGCCGGACGGTTCGCCGGTGGAGTTCAACTTCACGGGCGACCTGGAAACAACGCTGGCTGACGACCAGAGCGACACATGGGACGTGGATCCCGGCCTCTACACCACCACCGAAGAGGTACCGGAAGGCTGGCAACTGTACAGCATCCGGTGCAGCGACAACGATTCGATCATTGATTTCGCCAATGCGACGGTGACGTTCAATGCGTCGGCGGGTGAGACGATTCGTTGCCGGTTCTTCGACTTGCAGTTGGGCAAGATCATTGCCCACAAGGTGGCGGACCCGGAGAACACGACGCAGTTGTTCAACTTCACTGGCGACTTGGAGGGCACCATTGGCCACAACGGGTCGCTGATGGAGTGGAAGCTGCCGGGCCGCTACCACGTCTTTGAGGACGTGCCGGACGGCTGGAACCTGACTGCGGTCCAGTGCGACTCGGATGGTTCTTCCGGGGATGCCTCGCGTGCGCGGGCGGCCTACAGGGTCCTGGCGGGCTCGGTCATCACGTGTACGTTCTACAACGATGAGTTGCCGCCGCCCCTGGAGCTTGGCACGATCATCGTGGCCAAGAACACCGACCCGGAGGGTGCTCC
>JBFJVP010000024.1:0-15182 GCA_041624075.1 Thermoplasmatota archaeon
AAAAAAATGACCAAAACTAGTCTCAGCATGCAATCGTTGGTTTGTGTGGCTCTCGCAGCCCTCATCATGTCGCCGACCGCTGCGGCAGACTGCTTCTGGGAATGTCAGATCCAGAATGCAGTGAAGTGCACCGTTGATGTGGCCAAGGCAGCACCAGCGAGCGCCGCCGCCGGCGTGGTCTGCATGGGCGGCATCCAGATCGTCATTGGCTTGGTCACCGTGGGCGAGGTCAACCAATGTTCGGCGAAGGTCGTTTCGAATGCGACCGACTGCGGAGGTAGCGTCGTATCGCTTCGGGACGTCGACTCCCCGCTTAGGCTCCCGGAATAGCTGATCCCAACGTGAATCAGGAAACATCGGAACGTTCCCATCCCTTTTTCTATTATCCACAAAAAGCGACGCGACCAAGAAGTCAACCGTCGCCCTCATTTTAAGGTGTGTTAAATGCTCTCAAATAAGATGATTCTCCCTACGCTTGTCGCCGCCATCTTCTTGTTGCTCCCAGGCGCAAGTGCCAACCCGGATGAACTACAGAATTCGAATAAAAGTGCAATATTTACTCAAAGGCAGGCCCAATTACTAGGTTCTTGGGGGCACCCCCAATGAAATCCAACGGACGAGGAAAAACCAGGATGCTGGCCTCCTTTTGTGTGCTGACCGTGACAATGCTGGTGCTGGGACCTACTGCCACGGCTCAATTGCCGGCCCACGAAACGTTGAAGCCTGTGGAAAATGGGACGTGCGGGCCTTTGGACCCAGTCTATCAGTACCCATGTCGCATGGTTTTCTGGGGAGTTTACGGTTCTGAGCACCAAGTGTTTTGCTCCGTAATCGCCGAGTTTGTGCCACCCGAACATATTTTTGGCCAGCGCATGGTCTGTGAAATGCCAGAAGAGCCCTCCCAAGGCATTGACGCCAGAGGGCTCATGCAAGTGCAGGCTGACGGATCCTTTGGTGCCGCACGCCACCCCTGCAATCGTCTCACGGACATCTACCAGGAAATGTGCTACATCATGTATGATAGCATCGTAGATCAAACAACCCATGTTCACCCCGCAATCAAAGATCTCACGGATTGTGTCTTCTATCCGGAACTGTGCGGCTAAGATATGTAAAGCACGGAACTATAGAGTCCCGGCGCAACCTGAAGCCGTCGGCGCAGGAGCCCGGAATCGGATCGAAGGTGAACCTTAGCCGGATGATACCCGCAAACGTTCTTCCCCTTGTTCCATTGAACTCCATTGTAGGCCCCCGAATCTCAGCGCCACGGCCTTACATGGAACCCCCACACTGTAGAAACCGGGCACCCACAAGCCCATCATGAAGCATAAACCAAGAGATAACACCTTGACGCACTTCAAACCCATCCAAACTTGACCGCCCAATCGCCCACACCACTTGGACAGTCTTCGACGACAACAACCCACCATGGCCGCTACCGATCACAACAACCCCAGACAACAGCGACCCCACAGCATACAAGCGACCCACACCGACCACCACATCACCACGGCAACAATGCCCTGGAGAGCCACGCGACGGACCTAGCACCCCCGGCTCGTCGCCGACCTCAACCATCCCGACTCTACGCACAGCATAACCTCGACTCCGTCGACACTACACGCCACATGGCCCATTTCGACGTCCGAGTCTTCCTCTTCGACCTTGCGCATCTACCCACCGCCGCGACCGGAGTCCTCGACCTGACACCGGTGGCCCATGGCAAAGCACAGCCGCCCTTTGGAACAGGAGCTTGCCTGGCTACGGGGCTGTGCTCGTGCATGACGACCTGATGTACAGCGGAGCCCGTGGTGACACAGGCAAATGGGCATTGCATAGGGTCGGGTACGGCTGGATCACCCCGGGTGACGAAGCGCGAACACGACGAAGATTGTGAAGGCAAAACGAGCGAGGGACCCGGCTGGATGCCGTCGAACAAATCACTCGACCCGACGACTCGCCTGCGGCTCGCGGCGGCTGACCTCGATCGTTAGGCCGATTTCCCAATCGGCGGCGTGTGACGGAGTCAGGTGGCCGTATGCGCTCCCTCGGATCCTTCGGGCCATGGATCCTTTGGCTTGATTGGCATGTCTTTCGGGCTTCTGCGGGACCAGGCGCCGTTTTAGTCCTCGTATTCCCCGCTCCCAGGTATCAATAAGCGGCGCCCAGCCCCAATGGCCAAGTGATCTGCCTGGATTGCTTAATCCTGGGCAGCCTCGGTTGCCTCCAGGGCTTCCAGCAAGCCCTCAGCCATCGGTTGTTCGGATATTCCAGCCGAGTCATCGCGTGCCGCGCCGAGCCGAATCCCCAGGGTTTTGTCGGCATGAAGGCAGGCATTGTGGCGCAGTCGGATTGGGCGGAGGGGTGGCCGCGGGACTCGGAACACCGACTTGCATGGCCTGTGGGCACACCCGCCAAGGCGCCTTTCGACTAGTTGGTCCTGCGAATTGGCATGGCGAGGTGCGGGTTCTGCGGCGTCCTGACTACCGGCGGCGTGCTGCGGCCAGGGCGCCCAGCAGGGCAAGCACGCCGAGCAAGCCGACGCCGGGAGTCCCGTTGTCCTCATCGCCCGGCTCGGGGCCTGGTGAAGGCTCCGATTCCTCGGCCTGACCGCTGCCTGAAACGGAGCCGGACCCCTCGCCGCTCTCTGGCAGTGGGGCAGGGCGCTCCACTTCGATGCTCGCGGGCGGCTGGGGTGCAGAGCCACCGCCCAGTGGCGTCGGCGCCGCCAAGCTCACGCGTTCACGGCCACCCAGGTCGCTGATCACGTATAGAATCAGGTTCTCTGAACCCGGAACCACGAGCGCATCCAGATCGAAGGAGACGCTCTGGTTGGCCAAGACCGAATAACCCGACTGCGCGGGCTGCTCCAGTGTCCAGCCCGCCACAGGCGGCGCATCCAGCAGGATGTGCTGATCCTGCACGGTGACGAGGTTCGTCACGTTCAAGGTGACCTTCTGGCCGACCAGCATCGCATCGGTCTTCGTGTAACCGAAGGGGCCACGCAGCACCAGGGCCGGAGTCACCGCTTCACTGTCTTCGGGGATTTCGGCGCCAGCAAAGTAGCGGCCGCCGGGGACCACGTCGAGCAGATCATCCCCCACCCGGCTCTCAAGTCGGAAGGCACTCAGCGTCGCTCCGCGCGCCGCCCCCATGGTCGGATGAGAAAGGAACACCTGGAGTACTAGCGTCTCCCCGAGGGTGCCGTTCTGGGTTCGCTCGTCGAGGATCGTCATGTTGCCGGTCCAGTTGCCCCCCGGCGCAATGCTCAAAGAGTACCACTTCGCCACGCCGTCCGCCTTGAGGCTGAAGTTCAGGCTAAGGTTCTCACTGGAGGGCAGCAACTGCTGGTAGCCGCCGTACAGGATGAAGCGGAAAACCACGCCTTCGCCGTGCTCAGCAAACCACGCCTCGCGCGCGTACACATCCACCAAGTCGTACCCGTCGAACAAGGCGTACGAATCGTCTGCGGCGTCGTGCAGCAAATGAACTTCGTTGTCAAGAACCGTCACGACGGCGTGGCCATGCACACTGGGCAGCCACGCCAAGGCTAGTACAAGCACCAGCAAGACGGCCCACAGGCGGGGGATTCGGTGCATACCTGCCCAACTGGCCCGCAACTGGTTCTTAACCTGAGGGAAAGCTCCCGTCCTCCCCTAGCGACCGAATTACAGGAGGGCGGTAACCAACGCGTAGGGCTGATCCACGGCGCTCGTGGCCAAGTCGCCATCAAGGTTCACGGCGGCCGCAGTGACTGTCACCGTGTAGGTTCCCGGCTCGGGAGCCTCCAGGATGATGTTTTCCAGGTTGTTGAGCCGGTCGGGCAAGCCACCCGGCAGCGAATAGGGCGACTGGGCCAAGCCAAAGTTGCCGAGGTACCGGAAGCCGCCGGGAGTATCCACACGAAGATCCAGGTCGTTCACCAGCGTGGTTGAGGCAGCGGGATTGGCGGGCACATCGGTCCAGGTCAGGCTCAGGCGGAGCTCGTTGGTGCCGGGCGGGACCGTGACCGAGTAGGTCTGGGCAGCTCCCGTGGTCAGCGGCGTTGTACCGTCATCGACAGAGATTCCCGATGCCAAGTCGTGCAGCGTAACCAGGTTCGGCATGCCCCAGCCCTGAATGTTGCGGCCAAACGGATCGGCGTTGAGTACCGGTGCCAAAGCGTACCGGGACGAACCAAGGGTTTGCTGGGTCGGGTACTGGTCCGCCGTGGCCACCAAGAGCGCCTTCGCCGCTGCTGCCGATGGCAGGGTGCCTGCAGGAACACCGGCGAAGAGACCATCCTTGGCCATCTGGAACAACAGGGCAGCGGAGCCCGCGACGACGGGGGTTGCACCTGACGTGCCGCCGAAATGGGCCGTGTACCCATTGGCGCCAGTGGTCGTGTAGATGCTATCGTAGGGGCCAATCAATTCGGGCTTGATGCGGCCGTCGTCGGCGGGCCCCGTGGATGCCGGAATCCAGCCGAGGGGTGCCCATTGATCGTCGGAGCGGTCTGCCGTGTTCTGGGTGACGATGCCCCCAACAGAAATGATGTTCTTCGCCATGGCCTCACGCCGCGCGCACTGGGTTCCGCAGTTGCTCATCGACTGGAACACCAACACGTCGTGGTCAAAGACGATGGCATCGTTTTCCCGGCTGTTGGAATCGTAGGAGTTGTCCTTCGGCAGCGCCTTGCCCCAAGAGTTGCTCTGGAACACGCCGCCGTACGTGGTGGCCAGTGTCGCCGCGCGCTGGTAACGGGTCTGCCCGGAACTGGCACAGGCAAGCACGCCCTGGGCGCCGGGGGCCATGCCTCGTGCCTGGGGGTCCCCTGCGCCGCTTCCAAACAGGACGCCGTAAGTGCTGGTCCCGTGGGTACCGCTGCACGAGCCGCCATCCACTGTAATGAGCGACGCGGCGAAGTCCGGGTGGTTCTCGTCGAAGCCCGTGTCCATGACTTGCCCAACGATACCGGCGCCGTCGTAGCCGCCCACCGATTCGATGTGATCGGCACCCACCATGACGCGAATCACATCCATGTCGTTCTCGAAGCCTTCGCCGGCGCGGTCAATCCACATGACGAAACCGTTTGCGGCCAGAGCGCGCAGTTGGAATGCTGGAAGTCGGGCGGTCACGCGGTCCAGCTCGGGGTGGGCAACAACCTCCGTTGCTCCAAGACCCAGCACCGCCTCAACGGTCTGGTCAAGCGCGCCTGGGCCGCCGGGTACCGCCAAGATTTGCACCAGAGGCGTGCCGCCTTCAGCCACGAGACCCGGTTCGATCTTCGAGTCAGGTGAAAGCGTGAATTCGGCCCTCACGAAGGGCAAGTCGAGCAAAGACATGGCCATGTCTTGGACGTGTACGAGAACGTGGTTGACGGGGAGGTAGCCGTGGACTGTAACTCCCCGGGCGGCCAGTACTTCGGCCCACTTGGGCAGCATGGGCGTTGAAAGGGCAACCATGCGGTAGGGCGAGTCGCTGGAAACGCCCAACTTGTCGTTGGGGCCGCGAATCTCCAGGTCGGGGCCACCCGGCAGGGGCACCGACCATTGCGTGCCCGTGCGAGAGTACACCACGTGCCAACTTTGGTCCGCGGCCTGGAACCGGATGAATGCACTTTCTTCGAAATAATCAATTCCGGCCTGAACGATAACATCGTTGGCAACGGCGACCGTTGCACCGTTCAAGCAGAGCCTCGGCCCCACTGACGAAACGCCTGCCGTCATCCAGCATGGGTCGGGCAGGGCGCCTGAGGGCGTCAACGAAACCAGCGCCATTGATGCAACAATAACCACAGCCATGACACGGCCGCTACTTCGGGCACTCAGCGAGGGACCAACCACTTGCGGGCCAAGTGGTCCGCTCAAGAAAGCTGTTCCGGCCAAGCCCGCCGTGCTACGCAGGAGGAAACCGGCGCAGCCCGCCGGGCACCTAGCTCACTGGCACGACCACCAGGGCATACGGCTGGTCGATTGCGGGTGTGCCGGGCTCGGCATCCACGTTGACTGCCGCGGCCGACACGGTAATGGTGTAGTCCGCCGGCGAGGGCCCGTCGATGAAGACCTGTTCGTTGTTGTTGAGGCGATCGGCGGCGGCTCCAAGGCCCAGGGGCGTGGCAATGGATGACGGCGCCAAGTCGAGCCCGTAGTTGCCCCGGTAAACCATGGCGCCGGTGGCATCCGAAACACGCAGATCCAGGTCGTTGACGAGGGTCTTGCTGGCGCCGGGGTTGGCTGGCGAATCGGTCCACACCAGGCTGACCCGGAGGGCCGAGGTCCCGGGCGGAACGGTGTACGTGTAGGTGGCCGACTGGCCGGTTTGCAGGCTCTGGGTCTCGTCGTCCACCAAGGCGTTGGCGCCGTTGTCGTGCATGGATGCCAAGTCGGGCAGGCCCCAGCCCTGGACGAAGCGCCCCATGCGGTCGCCGTCCTCGCGCAGGCCCACGAGGCCGTAATTGCCACTGCCCACTTGCTCGGGTTCGTACGCGTTGGCGGTGGCGATCAGGAGCGCCTTGGCAGCGGCGGGGCTGGCGGTCTGGCCAGCAGCGATGCCGCCAAACAGGCCGGCGCGAGCCATCTCATGGGTCAGGCCGACGCTGCCGGCAACCACAGGTGTTGCACCACTCGTGCCGCCGAATCCGGAGGTGTAGCCACTGCTGCCGCTGGTGGTGAAGATGCTGTCGTAGGGACCCACCAGTTCTGGCTTGATGCGGCCATCGGCGGCCGGGCCGGTGGAGGCCTTGCTGGACGAGAAGCCCGTTCCCTGCCAGTTGTCGTCGTCCAGGTCCTCCGTGTTCTGGTGGTAGACGGCGCCGACGCTGATGATGTTCTTGGCCATCGCTTCGCGCCGGGCGCACTGGGGTCCGCAGTTGCTCATGGATTGCAGCATCAGGACATCCAGGTCCAAGACGACGCGGTCGTTCTCGTTACTGAAGGAGTCGTACGTGTTGTCCTTGGGAACCGAGTTGCCCCATGAGTTGGTGTGGAACAGGGCATCGATCTGGGCCTTGGCGCAGGCAGCGGCGCTGTAACGCGTGGCTTGGAAGTATTGGGCAAACATGCCGTCGGCATCGGGAATCATGCCCCGACCGGCGCTGTTGCCGGCGCCACTGCCAAACACGATGCCGTACACGCTGGTGCCGTGGCCGGAGGGGCTGGAGTTGCTGCAGAAGCCGCGGAAGGAGGCGGTGAAGTCGCCGTGGCTGTACAAGCCGGAGTCGTGCACGATGCCCGCCACGTTGGCGCCCGTGAAGCCGCTGAGGGTCTCGACGTGCGTTGCGCCAACGAAGTTGCGGATCTTGTCCATGTCAGTCTCGGGCGCCTCGCCGTGTTGGTCGATCCACATCACGTGGGGGTTGGATGCCAGCTTGCGTGCGTCGGCGGGGTCCATGCGTGCGGTCACGCGCTCAATGTTGCGGTGCGCCTGGATCTCCGTTGCGCCCAAGGCCTCCACTGCGGTGACGACGGCGTCGAAGGCTCCTTCGGCGCCC
Organism: Thermoplasmatota archaeon; assembly: GCA_041624075.1. Taxonomy (GTDB): domain Archaea; phylum Thermoplasmatota; class E2; order JACPAO01; family JAHFTW01; genus JBFJVP01. Next base: position 7,472 of record JBFJVP010000024.1, read on the forward strand.
GGGACGCTGAGGACGTTGAGCAACCGCTCGCCGTCCAGGGTGGTCAATCCGGGCTCTAGCTTGGCGTCGGGACCCAGGCCAAGCTCCTGCAGGACGAACGGCAGGTCGGACAAGCCGACGTCCTCCGGCGCCGACACGAGGAAGTGGTTGACGGGCAGGTAGGCGTGCACGGAAACGCCGCGCTCGGCAAGTGCCTCATTCCAGGCGGCGATCATGGGGCTCGGCAGCGCCAGGACCCGGTACGGGCCTGAGGGCGTGGTCACATCGTTGGTGCGCAGATGCAGATCACCGGCGCCGGGCAGAATCGGCGACCACTCCCCGCCTGTGTTGAGGATGACCAAGTCTTGGCCAGCGGCTTCGAAGTTGATGAAGAGCACACCCTCGGCCTCAGCCCATCCAACATCGGCTACCGGGCCCCAGGCGTTGGCGACGGTCGCTCCCTCGAAACAGACCCGCTGCCCCACGGCCTCGGCGCCGCGCGTCGCAGCGCACGGGTCGGCCTCGGCGTTGAGCGTCGGCAACGTGGCCGTGACCGCCGCCAGAACCGTCAAAGCAGCAAGAATCGAAGTAGTATTCAAGCGAACCAAACCAACCAACTCCACCCAACCATGTCGTGCCTGCATTAAGAAGGTGCCCCGGGCGCCGCTGCCAGCGTGCAAGCCGCGCACCCCCGCGCCGCCATGCTCGTTGTGTTGAGCTTAAAGATGGCAATCCTGCTTCGCGCCCATGGTCCACGACATACGAACCCTGGCTTCGGCAACGGGCAGCGGCTGGTGCCGCGAGCACGGCGGCGACAGCCATGTCTGCGGCGCATCCAAGGAAGCCAAGGGCATCCTCGTGCTGGGCTTGGCGCTGGCCGCCATCATCATGGCGATCGTTGCCTACTTGCTGATGGAAGACTAGCCGCCCGATGCCACAGCAGGCTGGGCCAGCGGCGGAAAAACCGGGCCGCCCGCAGTGAGACAGTCTAGCCGGCCTTCGCCAACAGATACTGGTGCAAGTCGGCGATGGCCACGCGCTCCTGCGCCGTGGTATCCCTGTCACGCACCGTAACGGCGTTGTCCGACAGCGAGTCGGGATCCACGGTGACGCAGAACGGCGTTCCAACCTCGTCCTGGCGCGCGTAGCGGCGGCCAATGTTGCCCGACACATCGTAGTCGGTCAGCATCCCCTTGGCGCGGAGCTCCGCTTCGATCTGCTGGGCCAACTCTGGCAGGCCATCCTTGTTGGTGAGCGGCAGAATCGCTGCCTGCACCGGCGCCACGTGGGGGCTGAGCTTCATGACCGTGTACGGCTCGCCGTTCTTCTCGCCGTGATCATAAGCGTGCTCCCAGAGGGCGTACAGGATGCGGTCCACGCCAAATGAAGGCTCGATGACGCGGGGAACGATCTTGCGGGCCGTGACGGTCCACTCGCCGTCCAGGATGCTGTAGGCTTCCGGCGGCACCTCCACGCCGTCGATGTCGAGCGCCTCCGAGGCGGGCTCCGGCTTCTTGGGGCCAGAGATCACCAGTTCGTCCTCCAGCCAGGCGGCGTCGAAGTGCTTGTGGGCCGCATTGCCCAGCATCTTGACCTGGTCGTCGAAGACCGCCTCCAGCTTTGCCGCGATGCCCTTGGCCTTGGCCTTGAACGTGCGACCGAGCACACCCATGTTGGGCACCAGTTTTCGGGCGTGGAACGAGTACGGCTCCGGAAGATCGACGGGCACCTGGAAGTCGCCCAGCTTCCCGGAGTGCTGTGCGTGCTGGCTCAAATCGTAGCAGCCCCGGTCGGCCACGCCAACGCATTCCACCCACCCGTAGCGCTCCGAGTGGAACTCGGCGTCCCAGCAATCCTGGGCATAATGGGCCATCTCGGTTTGCAGGTGCTGCCGGAACCGCAACTTGAGGGGGTCGATGCCGGCATCCAGCAGGAACCGCTGGGTGATGGCCAGGAAGTACGCCAGGGGCTCGTTGGCCACCATGCCAGAGGCAACGGCTTGGCCGAAGCTCATCTCGACGGGCACTTCATCACTGTTGGGAACGAACGTGGCAGTTTCGTCGCGAACGGCGGCGAACGCCTCCAGCGGCGCGCCCGTGTCCTCAAAGAACACCTCCGCCTCCATCATGTTGAACTCCCGCAGGCGAAGCATGCCCTGGCGGGGACTGATCTCGTTGCGGTTGGAACCGCCCACCTGGAGCACGCCGAAAGGCAGCTTGCCGCGCTGGTGGCGCAACAGCAGCGGGAAGTCGGTGAAGATGCCCTGGGCGGTCTCGGGGCGAAGGTACCCGACGCGACCCGAACCAGGCCCAATCTCCGTCTGGTTCATCAGGTTCTGGGGTGCCGCCGGCGTGAACACCTGCGACTTGCAGATGGGGCAAGCAGCACCCAGGGCCGCGATCTGCTCATCGATCTGCGCCGCCGACAACGCATCCGCCGTCCCCTCGTAACCAGCGCCCTCAACCAAGTGATCGGCGCGGCTGGGGTGCCCCTGATCACACTTGACCACCAAATCCGTAAACTCATCCACGTGCCCCGACGCCTTGAGCACCTCATGAGGCGTCACCCGCGGACACGAAATCTCCACCATTGGCACCGCCGACTGATTGAAGTGCCGCCGCCACAGGTCCTCGAAGCGCTTCTTCATCGAAGCACCAAGGGGCCCAAAGTCATAGAAGCCAGCAGCTCCACCATAGATCTCAAAGGCAGGCCACAGGAAACCACGGCGCTTGGCCAAGTCCATCACGGCATCAGTACGGTCGGGGCTCACGCGCCGCGCACTCCCGTTTTATTGATGAAGGGAACGGTTGCAAGGCACACGCCCCACCCTCCAGCAGGGCTTGGCAGGTGCCAGGGCCGCGGTAGCAGCTCCGCGCATCCACCCAAACGGCCCGAGTGAGGCTCGCCAACGTAGCATGCCACGCCAGAACTACCGCAGCGGTATAGCCGGGGCGGTGGGGGTGGAACAACACACCCCACGAGCGGTCACCACTTGGGGCTGGCTGGGGAGGCGAGCGAAACCATGGGGAAATGGTTAAACATCCGAATCTGGGAAGCTGCGGAACACGGGAAAACTGCTCAATAACAAGTTAGATGGCGAATCGGCAGATCGTCGAATGGCGGCCCAAACGGTGCTTGTGGACTTTGCACAAGTGTCAAGTAGGCTAAGCAATTAGTCCTGGTTGCACAAGTATGGCGCGCCGGTTCGTTGATTCGGGTGTTGAAGGCGCAGAGTGGAGCACTGGCCACATGGTTCTGGGTTTCCGAATCTGTTCCTACAACCACGAATACAAGGACGGTGCAGTACCCGTGCATGACCGGTTCAACGATGTTGTCGGGCCGCTGCCGGCGATGACGAAAGCCATGGCGATGAACATCGTCCGGGCGTTTGTTGAGCGCCACGACTGGTTCGACTATGAAGCGTTGGCTGAATTAACCGAAGTGATTCTTCATGCAGATTCGGATTGAGACGCGATGCACGGGCCGCGAAATTCTGGATGACCTCCAGTCCAAGTGGGGCAGCCGTAAGGCCATCGCCAAGGATCAGTCCCCCGACGCGGTGGACGCGTTGTTTTGGTGGGATCTGCTCCAAGACGAAACGAGGCTTGACGAGCAACATGTGCTTGGCGAAACCATTGAACTGGACGTCGAAGACCTGCGCCTGCTGAGTCGTGGCCGCGTTGCTCTTCTCAAGCACGCCGCCGAGCACAGCGGCGAGCCGCTAGGCAAGATCGCCGAGCACCTCGGACGGGACCTAGCAAACGTCAAGCGAGACACCGACAAGCTCACGGAGATGGGGCTGCTCCGCACCCAGAAGCAGGGCCGCGAGCTTCGCGTGTCACCGGCCGGCAACTCGATTCAAATCGACCTCCTGGCCTGATTTGCCACTGGCAGTTCGAAGAACGCCATCTAACAACTCACTGAACCCGACTCGCCGCCTTCGGCGTCGAGCGGGTTACTGCGAGGCCGTCGGGCCGCACGTTACATCATCCGCGCCGTATCTCGGACAAACAAGAAGTACAATCTTTCCTTTGGCGGTCTGTGACCATGCGGCAACTCATTGGCATTCTCGCGGCCATTGGCCTTTCAGGTTGCTTGAGTGGTGTGACCCAAACCGATGATGCCGACGCCAACCTGCCCACGTTGGCGCCTTGCCAGGGAGCCTTCGATGCCCTCGACCACCAGTGCCTGCGGGACGGCCTTGGGATTGGGGAACAGGTTTTCTGGAACGGTGGCCAACTCCCAAGCGATGACGAATTGTATCCAGAACGCCCGAGCGACGAACAGATCTGCGCTACCCTTACCGAGGGCGGTCTCCGTTTTTCATTGCCGGTCGTGCGGCTCGAAGCCTCACACGAGCTGCGCGTGGACTTGCGACTCGTGCTCGACGACCCTCAGACAATTCGCTGGACCGCAGACTCGAACATTGACGGTGACGAAGACGCATTCATGGCTCTCTATTCGCCCGTTGGCGATTGTGTCGTGGCGGGGTCTACGCTTCCCGCCAACGGCGCACTTGGAATCACGCTAGCGGCAGGCGCCCGCGAAAACCCGGCAGGAAATTGGAGCGTGGCCGTCAAAGGCGCGCTCGCAGATTGGTTTCATGTGCTTCTTCGCGCCCACGTCGCGGCGCCAACGATCGAAAAAGAAGAACCGTTACTGCCCGATTTGGTGATTATCCCCCCATTTGAAATCGGGTTCAATGCAGCGAGTGTGAGTCAATACCCTGGCGTCGCGACCGAGACCGCGCTCGGACCGTCTAGTTGCATGGCCGAAGAATTCGAAGAGACGCAGGGCGCGGGGCAGCCGCTACCAATCTTATGCCTGCGTTATTCGATGGGGCTAGGTAATTTGGGCCCTGGCGAATTCATGTTGCGTGATTTTCCGGAAAACCGGAATCTAATGCAAGATTTGGGCCTGCAGGGTGAGCCCTTGGTGCAAGTCCTCTGCTCACGGGTGGGCACCAACTGTTCAGATGCAAAGGAAGTACTCGGCCTGCATGCCCAGTACCATCAAACACACTTTCACCTCCACTACCAGAATTCGTACATCTACGACCTGCTCAAGGTTGAGGACGCAACGGCAGATGATCCCAGCCTTGAGGTGGTTGCAGTCAGTGGGAAGTTAGGCCTGAATCCAACCAACGAAGTATGGCTGGCGTGGGATCGCTTTGATGAGCAGCCCATCAAGTGGTCGGATTCCTACTACGTTGACGGCGCGACCGTGGGATGGACACAACGCCTAGCCGCAGGGTGGGGGGACGTGTATGACTGGACGCGCTCTGGCAATTTTGTTGATTTTCCCCGCGATTCGACGGGCATGCCCGTCGCAGGGGACTACGTACTGCGTGGCGTTAGCGACCCTCTTGGACAAATTTTGGAATCAAACGAGACGAACAACGTAGCCTACGCGTTCTTTTCAGTTACCGGAGATGGAAAAGTGACTCTCCACGAACGAGGGTACGGCACGGATCCGTGGGACCCGATGAGGCGACCAATCTTGGTGGCGCCTTGATCGGTGGCACCGAGGGCGTGCGCATTGGACTAATCGCATCAGGCTCGCCCCAGCGCGGGTCCGAGTTTCGCTGGAAAAACAGGCGAACGGCATAACAAATCGCTCAACCCGACTTCTCGCCCCTGGCTCGAAGCGGCTGACCTCGACCGTTAGAAAGCGCAGGGGAGCCCGGCCTTGGGCGCGTGCTCGCCGAGCAGCCTGCACCTGAAGCCCCGGCCACGCCACGCCGGCCCGATTCAGGACGCGACTAGGGCAGCCGTGTGCAACGCGGTCCTGCCGAACTCGTCGGGTCCGGCCCACGCGAGGAAGCCCTGGTCGCCCAGCCAGGCCGACGCGTAGTACTCCAGGGTGCTGTCGCCGTGGACGGGCTGGGTGGAGATTTGTCGGGGGGCGCCCATGGAGCCATCGTCGAAGGGCGCAGCCAGGACGTGCAGTTCGTCGTAGGTGCCCTGGTAGTAGGACACGACCCCGCGGCCGGTGGCCGGATCGACCGCGAACGCGATGTTGCGCTCGTCGCCCGTCGCCTCGTCGTGGAGCACCACGGTGCGGTTCCACGTGGCGCCGCCGTCGGGGCTGAGGTCCAGCACGACCTGCTCGTTGCCGGCTCCCTCGGCGCGGGCGAAGCCGGCGCGCAATTGGCCGTCCAAGCGCCACAGTTGCGGCACCGACGGTTGCCACTGTTGGCCGGGCATCTCGCCCATCTGGATCGGCTGGCTCCACGATTCGCCCCCGTCGACGCTGCGCATCAGGTCGTAGGTGCCGTTCCAGCCGTTCTTGTACGCCAGCAGGACCGTGCCCCCCAGGGCCGCCACGTTGGCGCCGTAGCCGCGCTGGCTGAGGACTCGGGGCTCCGACCACGTGGCCCCGGCGTCGTCGGACGTCATCATCATCAGCGCCAGCCCCGTCTGGCTGATGTCGTTCCACGCCAGGTACGCGCGGCCGGTCTCCTGATCGACCACGAGGAACTCCTTGTCGGTCCAGGTGCCCACCTGCGGCCGCGCTGCGGGGCTGAAGGCGATCGCCCCATCCGAATCGTGCACGAGCCGGGCCTCGAAGGTGGCGCCGCCATCCACCGAGCGCCACAGGGCCAAATCGATGTCCTGGGGCACGCCCGGCGCAAACAGGCATGGCAGCGCCGTCTGCGTGCAACCGCCCGAAACGGGTTGGCCCACGAGTGCCGCCATCAGGAGCGTGCCATCAGGATGGAACGCCACCATGGAATCGGCGGCAAACCCGTAGTTCTGTAGCGGCCCGGGCCCGTCGTTGGGTCCGCCGGGCGGGGTCGAGCGGGTCCAGTTGGCCCCGCCGTCGTGGCTCTGGTAGACCGCCTGCCAGGAATGGCCGAGGGCGCCATCGTGCAGCCCATTGCCCATCACGACCCAGTGGCTTGGGTCGGCCGGATTGATGGCTCCCCAGGGCTCCGAGCCGCCGAAGCCTGAAACCGGCGCAGCGCAGCCGTCCAGCACGCACGCGAAGTCCGGCGGCGAAAGCTCCAGCGAAGCGGCCTGATCGGGGCTGCCGGCGCAGCCGGCCAAGGCGGCGGCTAACAGGCTGAAGGTCACGATGAGTAGGCGCATGGCCCCAGGGGAAGCCGCAGCGTTGATGGGTATTGTGGGGCAAGCCACCCCGCTAGAAGCACCCAAACACCGTCAGCCAGCCGCCCCATGCCAGGGCGCCCAGGATGGAGGCACCCCAGCACATGAGCAGGAACCGGCCCTTGCGCGTCTTGTGCCGAAAGATGGAGAAGCCGACGAGCAGCCCGACGCCGCCCCCGCCGAGGCCCAGCAGTTGCAGCGTCTTCTCCGGCACGCGGGGCTTGTTTTGGGCCCTGTTGGCGCGGCGGCCGGACCCGCCCCTCACTTGCGCGAGGCGCTTGTCGTGCCGAACCACGAGGAGCGTCACGATGTTGAGGAAGGCCAGGAAACCGAGCAGGGCCAGGCACGTGAAATCGACCACGATCGCGCAGCCAGGCCCCCGGTTGAAAGTCTGCTGGGTCCACGGAGACGGGCCTTGGAGGCTGGCCCCGAAGGCCCACCAACGTGCGCCCGGCGAGGCCAACCCCGTAACAGCACTCTACGGCTCTGCCAGGCGGACGCCGGCAATGGGCAGGAACAGCCGAGCCGTCGTCGACCGCTCGTTGTTCGCCTCGTCCAGTTCAACGAACGCATCGCCTAGATCCGCCAAGACGCGCACCGGGAATTCGCCGACCAGCCCGACG